>CAYUIL010000203.1:0-3860 GCA_964444715.1 uncultured Pirellulales bacterium
AGTTGATGCTTTCGAGGTAGTTGCGGACGAACTGTTTGTCGAAACTTTCCTGGTCACGGCCGGGCTGATATTTATCCGCGGGCCAGAACCGCGACGAATCAGGCGTGAGGGCTTCGTCGATGAGGATTATTTTGTCGTCGGTTTCGCCCCATTCAAATTTTGTGTCTGCCAGGATTATGCCTTTGGATTCGGCGTATTGGGAGGCCTTTTTGAAGATTTCGGTGCTTTTGTCGCGGAGGTGTTTGGCGTTTTTGTCGCCGATGATTTCGACGCAGCGCGAGAAACTGATATTTTCGTCGTGTTTGCCGAATTCTTCTTTGGTGGCTGGTGTGAATATCGGCTCAGCAAGCTTATCGCACTGGCGCATCCCCGCCGGCAGTTTGACGCCGCAGACGACGCCGCACTGTTTATATTCCTTCCAGCCCGACCCGGCTAAATAGCCCCGGATGACACATTCGACCGGCAGGACGTTGGTCTTTTTGACTAACATACTTCTGCCGGCTAATTGTTTTGCGAACCCGTTAAACGGCGGAGGAAATTTGCCCACCTCGGCGGTGATGAGGTGGTGGCTGACGACGGAAGACAAAAAGTCGAACCAGAACAGTGAAATCTGCGTCAGCACCTGTCCCTTGAAGGGTATCGGGTTTGCCATCACGACGTCGAACGCGCTGATACGGTCGGTGGCGACGATTAGCAGTTTGTCGCCGAGGTCGTAAATATCTCGCACCTTTCCTCTTTTCGGCTCAACGCCCCCAATTTTTGTCTGAAGCACGGCTTCCATAAGGTTTCCTTTCCAGAGTCGGTTTGGACTGTGCGGTATGTTAAATCGCCGGAAGTGTTTTGTCAAGCGCTGAGGCCGGTTCGGCAGGTTTACTTTGGCCGGTCTATCCTGCTCTCGATGTATGCGAAGACCTTTTGGCGGGCTTTGGCTATCTCTTCGTTGTCGGGCAAAAATTCAAAAATTGCTTCGAGCAATCGGCGTTGTTTTATGCGCCTCAGCGTCGGGATGAAGTTGACGTCATAAACCCAGCTAAGCTGGCAGAGTTTCATATCGTCGAGGGTTCGCAATTTTTTGTAGTCGATGCGCTTCTGCGAGAGGACCGCATCAAGGGCTTCGCCGGAGTATCCGGGCGTGTCGGGCAGCTCGATTTCGAACTTGAAGTTGTCGGGGTCGTCTCTGTACTGGATATAGGCCTGCGTGACGACGTAGTAGATGTCGATTTTGTCGGCGTCGCGAATCATTTTGGAAAGCAACAACGTATCGCCCGTCAGATTAGACGGAAGCTCTTTATCCCCATGGTATTTTATTGCGCCTTCGATTGATTCTCTTTCATAAGCCGGCAGGGGGGCCAGCAGTTTTTCTTTTTGGAGGACGCTGACGGCGAGCAGGCAGTGGTTGACGCTGCGCGGGTCATTATATGTTCGGTATTTGGTGAACTGTGGGAATCGGCCGACGTCGTGCAATAACGCGATTGTCTCTGCGAGCAGGCGCTCGTTTTCGGTTAGCGACAACTCATCGGCCAGGTAAAGCATCTCGTCGCAGACACGTCGAGAGTGCTCATATTTCATTTTGATGTTGGCGTTGACGAAATCATCATCGCCGTAAAAGCCGGCGACGAAGTTGTCGAACCAGGACTTGAATCTGTTTAGTTGTTCATTGTTCATAGTTCGTTGTGCATCCTTTACACACCAGGAAAAACAAGGGAAGATAATTTATCGCAGAGGAGGCGGATTTGCCAGAAGGATTAGGCGAAATTCAACGGCGGATTTGAAAATGCCGGCGGACAGGGTATAATGCGGCGTGCAGGAACGGTATAGATATTAAGGGGACAGAATATGCCGACGGTAAAAGACGTTATTGTGAAAAAGCCGAGTAAGGAGGAGCAGCAGAAGTGCAGGGCGTGGCCGATATGGGAGTGCAAGCCGAGCGAGTTTGACTGGGCCTATACTGAAAAGGAGACCTGTCTGATATTAGAGGGCGATGTAACGGTAACGGACGGGAAGAATTCGGTCAACTTCGGCCCCGGCGACCTCGTCGTGTTCCCCGTTGACCTCGAATGCACCTGGAAGGTCAAAAAGCCGGTAAGAAAGCACTACAACTTCGGATAGCGCAAGAGCACTCGTGCACAAGAGCACAAGCCATAATGTTAGGAGGTAAAATTATGATGGTGGATTATGTGACGCTGATGCTGGTCAATATGACGGCGGGATTTTTCCTGCTCGGTTGCTTTGTCTGGAGGGGTGTGGACGTGGACAGGGAAGATGTAACCTCCTGGGCCCCGGCGTTCGGAATCTGCGGGCTTGTGGCGACGGTCTGTGGATTTGTGATGACGTTCACCTGGCCATTGCCGAAGCCATATAGTATGGCGTATGGCGAGATGTCGGTCTTGCTGGGGGTATTGTTACTCGGCACAGCACTGGCGACGGCCAAAAGATGGGAACTTATGCCGCTGGCGGGTTATGCCTTTTTTGCCGGGGTTGCAGCGATGCTGCTGGGCGTGAGGATAATCGACCTTCGTCTGACGAATGAGCCGATTCTGTCAGGTGTCGGTTTTGTGCTCAGCGGAGCGGCTGGTATTTTTGCGCCGGTTGTGGTCTGGCAGTCCGAGCAAAAGGGCCTGCGACTCATCGGTGCACTGGTGCTGTTCGCGGCCGCAGCGATATGGGCCTGGACCGGTTACCTGGCATACTGGGCCCACATGGCGCCAAAGTAGAGTTAATCGCCTAGTGAATTGGGGGGCTGAATATCTATTGGTTCCGGAGCTTCTCGAGTTCGTCGCGGCACATTTGAACCTGGGTGGGGCCAGTTAGCTTTTGTTCGACAGCACGGGACTCGCCGGGGCCAGTCCCTATCGTACCCCCCTATGGACAAGCCCATGGGTTCTCACCCAGCATTTCCCAATGTAGAGAACGATTCATGACGTACACGTATTTTCCAAACGCCGTTCTTACGAACGTATAGAGCAGTCCAGACACCATGTAAATCTGTCCTTTGATTGTTTTTATCGGTGAAGCTGTAACGAAATTTGGCGGTGACACAGGCTGTGTCGTGGCTGATGACGCTGATGTGCATTTCATCCCAGACCGCAATATCGACATGCTCCAGGGCGTCATAGTATGCTCCTACGTCTTTAGATAGCTCTTCGAGCGAAGCAAACAGGGTCTCATTACTTACGGCTATAACGTCCTGGGCATAGTAGCTTAAAGCGGTGGCGGCATCTTTGGCATTTAAGTGGTCAGTGGCCGCCTGTTTGATTTCTGCCTTGATTTTTGCAATTTGACTTTCAGAGAGACCAGTCTTATCAGGATTCTGACATGAGCTTCCCATTAGCCCTTCTATAACGAGACACACAAGAACAAATAGCCGATTCATAGATTCACGAGCATCAGCTTTAATTATATCCAGTCAAAACCTCGAAAGCCAGTGTATGGACGGTGATTATCTCTGCAGCTTTTGTATTTCGTCGCGGCACAATTTCAACTGGGCGGGGTCAGAAAGTTTGCGTTCGGCTGACTGAAAGTGCTTTGCAGCCAACTCGGGCTTATCGAGATAGCGGGAATATATAAGACCCAGCATCAGCTCGACTTGCTCGATGTATTCGTAATTGGAATAGTGTGCGAGGAATTTTTCGTAAGCAGTCACGGCCTGGTCGTGGCGGTTTTCGCTGGCCAACTGGTTGGCGATATCCAGGAGATGCTGGCGGGGGATGATTTGCTCGCTGTCGAGGTTTGTCAGCTCGAGGTAAAGTTGAGCGGCGGCGTGGAGGTTGTGCTGGTAGATTCGCTCGGCGATTCGTTCTCGCAAATGTTTGGTTTCCGGGTTTTCCTGCCTGGAGATTTCCCTGACTTTAACCTGCTTT
>CAYUIL010000204.1:0-3851 GCA_964444715.1 uncultured Pirellulales bacterium
TAATCAGCCCCGCCTCGCCGCGCAATCTGCGGTTGAGCAGCCCGTGATGAACGGCGCTGGTTGCCAACAGTGACGGTATCGCAGCTTTGCCCCGTGAGACGTCGCGGTCGCTGATGATTATGAATGACGCCCCGTCACGGATTGCCCTCTCGGCGGCGTTCACAAGCTCGTCGAGGGCCTTGCGCAAGCTCTCACCTGCGTCCAGTGTATCGGCGTCAAACACGGCGGAGATGGTCGCAACGCGGAAGTCGTCCCTCTTTACCGTCCGCAATCGTTCAATATCCTCATTGGTGAGGATTGGGTGCGGCAGTTTAAGCTGCCGGCAGTGCTCAGGGCTTTCTTCGAGGAAGTTTCGCTTCTTACCGACAAATGACATCAAGCTCATCACTCGCCCTTCACGCAAAGGGTCGATGGCCGGGTTGGTTACCTGTGCAAAGAGCTGTTTGAAGTAGTTGAAAAGCAGCTTCGGCCTGTCGGACAGCACCGCAAGGGGGGTGTCGTTGCCCATTGAACCCACCGGCTCCTGGGCGTTGACCGCCATCGGCGTCAAAATCATCTTTAACTCTTCGCTTGTGTACCCGAACACCCGCATCTTTTGCGATGTCGTTTCAGGGTCGCTGCTTATGAGCTTTGGCGAATCAAACAGGCCGCGAAGCTCAATTCTGTTTTCCTCGAGCCAGCGCCGGTAAGGTCTGCGGCGGGCGATTTTGCCTTTGATTTCGTTGTCGGTAATGATGCGGCCCTCGACGGTATCAACCAGAAACATATTTCCCGGCTGCAATCGCCCTTTCCTGTTTATTTTTTCCGGCGGAAATTCGATTACGCCGGCTTCGCTGGCTATCACTGCCAGGCCGTCGGTTGTAACGAGGTATCTGCACGGGCGCAGGCCGTTGCGGTCGAGCGTGCCTCCTATGAGTCGTCCGTCGGTGAAGACCATCGCCGCAGGCCCGTCCCATGGCTCCATTATCGCGGCGTGATACTCGTAGAACGCCCGTTTGTCGGTGCTTATGTAGTATTTTGGACCGAACGCCTCCGGTATCATCATCATCATTGCGTGCGGCATACTGCGCCCCGCGCGCACCAATAGCTCCAGCGCCGCGTCAAAACATCCCGAGTCGCTCGTTGCTTCAGGAAAGACGGGCAGCAAATCGCCTATATCATCCCCGAAGACCTCGCTTGCCATTCTCGTTTCACGGGCGCGCATATAATGTCGGTTGCCGTTGAGCGTGTTGATTTCGCCGTTGTGTGCTATGCATCGAAACGGCTGCGCGAGCCGCCAGTTCGGAAACGTATTAGTGCTGTAGCGCTGATGAACCACCGCAAGGGCGGATTTGACGCCTGTTTCGGCGAGGTCGGGATAATACGCGAACAACTGCCGCGCCATAAACATACCTTTGTAGCAAATCGTCCTGCAGGATAACGACGTAACATAGAAATCCTCGCCCGCCTGGCCCAGCTTTTCCCGGACAAGCCGTTCGGCCCGTTTCCGCGCCATATAAAGCCGGCGTTCTAACGTATCGTTTTGCAGACCTGTCCCATCGATGAATATCTGTCTTATCGACGGCTCGGCGGCAAGTGCGATTTCGCCGAGACAGCCGCTCGACGTTGGGACGTCTCGCCAGCCAAGCACCCTCATTCCGTAATAACCAATCGCCGCTTCGAGAGCCAGGTCGCACTGTTTCTGCAATTTAGCGTTTTTTGAGCCGAAGATCATTCCTGCGCCGTAGTGCGCCGGCTCAGGCAAAGTAAAACCGAGGCGCTCGCACTCATCCAAGAAAAACTCGTGTGGAATTTGAAACAGAATGCCCGCACCATCGCCGGTCATTTCGTCTGCGCTGGCCGCGCCACGGTGGTGGAGATTCAGCAGTATCTCCTTGCCGTATTCGATTATGGAATGGTCTTTGGCGCCGCTGATATTCACGACCGCCCCGATGCCACAGGCGTCGTGTTCCCGCCGGACTTCATAAAGACCCTGATTTTTGAGTTTCGCCGTTCTCATAATCGCTGCTCGGCTACTGCATTCTCGCCGTCTCCACCCGGTCAAACCTTCTCATAAATGAAGTTAATCCGTAATCATTATACGCTCAGGATGACCAGAATCCTCCCTGTAATCGGTTAATATCATCCATAAGCGGCAGTGATATTGTCTTTAGCGTCACTAATACATCATTCAGGTTGAAATGGTCCCCTGATATTGAAAAGATAGTTTCTTGATATTTTGCAGGCGAAGTATTCGCGTGCGTTGCGCGCATTTATGGGGTGAGGCCCCTCTCGTTTCACCGGCTGTTAGCCGATTACTCGAGCGGGCCTCACCCGCAACCCAATGCCCACTGCCCCCGCTCCCCTTAGGGGAAGACGCGGGGACAGCTTCGCCCGTGCATTAACTGTCGTAATACAGATGAAACTCGTGCGGATGCGGCCGCAGTGCTATCTCATCGATTTCCTTTTCTCGCTTCCAGGTAACCCACGTTTCGATGACATCCTCGGTAAACACGTCGCCTTCCAGCAGGAATTTGTGGTCCTTCTCGAGCGCATCAATTGCCTCTGCCAGTGAGCCGGGCGTCTTTGGATATTTCGCCAGTTCATCAGCTGTCATTTCGTAGATGTCCCTGTCTAACGGCTCACCGGGGCTGATTTTGTTCTGGATGCCGTCTATTGCCGCCATCAGCATCGCCGTCCACGCGATGTAGCCGTTGGCCGTCGGGTCCGGACATCTGAACTCGAGCCGTTTCGCCTTCGGATTCGGCGAGTACATCGGTATCCTCACACCGGCTGAGCGGTTCCGTGCGCTCATCACGAGATTCACCGGTGCCTCAAAGCCCGGCACAAGCCGACGATACGAGTTCGTCGTCGGCGCGGCAAATGCCAAGATCGCCGGCGCATGCTTCAAAAGTCCCCCACACGCATATAATCCCATTTCGCTCAATCCCGCGTAGCCGTTGCCTGCAAAAAGCGGCTTGCCGCCTTTCCAAAGCGAGAAGTGCGTGTGCATCCCGGAGCCGTTGTCCTGGAAAATCGGCTTGGGCATAAGTGTTACCGTCTTGCCGTGTCTCTTGGCGACGTTCTTGATGATATACTTGTACCACATATACTGGTCGGCCATCTTAACCAGTTCCTGAAACTTCATATCTATCTCCGCCTGGCCTGCCGTGGCGACCTCGTGATGGTGGGCCTCAATGACTATCCCGACCTTCATCATCTCAAGCACCATCTCGGTGCGCAGGTCGTGGAAAGTATCGGTCGGGCTGACCGGGAAGTAGCCGCCCTTGAAGCTCGGTTTGTATCCGAGGTTTGGTTCCTCGAATCTCGCCGTATTCCACGAACCCTCGACGGAATCTATCAGATACATCCCTGTGTGCTGATTTTGCTCATAACGAACCTCATCGAAGATGAAGAACTCCGGCTCAGGCCCGATGTAACAGGTATCTGCCAGTCCGGTCTTCTTGAGATATTCCGCACCTTTCTTGGCGATATGCCGCGGGTCGCGTGAGTAATTCTTCCTGGTCTCCGGGTCGACGATGTCGGCTATCACGCTGACTATCGGCTCCTTGAAGAAGGGGTCGAGCACCGCCGTATTCGGGTCCGGCACCGCCATCATATCCGACACGTGAATCCCCTGCCAGCCGCGTATCGATGAGCCGTCAAACCCGACGCCCTCTTCAAATGTGCCCTCGTCCCATACATCCAGCGGGAACGTGCAGTGCTGCCAGGCGCCAAGAATATCGACGAACTTCAGGTCCGCCATCTTTGCATTGTTCTTCTTTGCAAATTCAAAAAATTCTTTTTGAGTCATTTGTCCACCTCTCTAAAAAAATTTGGTTGCTAAAGTTTACCTGTTATACTATAGCTTC
>CAYUIL010000205.1:0-3840 GCA_964444715.1 uncultured Pirellulales bacterium
ATATGGCGATGGCTTTGGCGCTGATTCATCATCTGGCAATCTCGAACAACGTCCCCTTCATCAGAATCGCCGCTTTTTTGAGCAGAATCTGCAACTGGCTTATTATCGAGTTTGTTCCAAAGACCGATTCCAAGGTGCAGCTACTGCTGGCTTCCAGAGAAGACATATTTACCGCTTACACACAGAATGACTTTGAAAAGGATTTCGCAGAGTACTTCACGATAACAAGCTGCGTCAAGATTGCCGGCTCCGAAAGGACCTTATACCTGATGCGGAAGAAGGGTGTGCAATGATGCTGAAGAAGAACCTTATTATTCATCCGGTTCTGTTGGCCGTTTATCCGGTCCTTTTCCTTTACTCACACAATATCGGCCAGGTTCGTTTCAGCGACACCGTTAAGCCCATTCTCGTAATTGTTGCTGTTACTGTTGCCGTCTGGGCCTTGCTGCGAATTCTTATCCGGAGCTGGCAGAAGTCGGCAATGATTACCAGTGTATCCCTACTGCTGTTTTTCTCCTATGAACCTGTCAGGACTTTGCTCCTCGCAAGGATATCTATGATTTGGCTCCCCGTCCTCGCCGTCGCCGTCACCGCCTGGGTTTTGCTGGGCATTCTTATCCGGAATTGGCGCAAGTCGGCAATGATTTCCGGTTTCTTTTTCCTGCTCTTTGTCTCCTACGGACCTATCAGGGCTTTGCTCGTCGCGGAGGCGTCTATCTTCTTAGCGACGGTCTGGTTCTTTTTGTTTCTGGTCGGCTCTTTTTTCATAATAAGAATCCGAAAGCCCCTTGAAAAAGGCACGATGATATTGAATGTGTTTGGCGCTGTTCTTGTGGCGTTTACTCTGGTGAACGTCGCCGTGCATGAGCTGGCCACCGCCGGACGTGCCGTGCAACAAGATACTGACTTCGCCGACCGGGCTTCATCAGGGCGGGCCCCGCAAAGCGATGAGTATCCCGACATATACTTTATCATTCTTGACGCATACGCGCGCCAGGATATCCTGAGGGAAATGTACGATTTCGATAACTCCGATTTCATCAACTTCCTGCGCGACAGGGGCTTTTACGTCGCCGATAGAAGTGCATCCAACTACTGCCAGACGGGTTTGTCTGTTGGCTCGTGCCTGAATCTGGAATACCTCGACAAGCTCGTAAAGAGACTCGGCCCCCACTATCTCGATAGAAAGCCCCTTGAAGCAATCATCAAGAAGAGCTACGTCCATAAATTTCTGAAGGAACGCGGATACAAGACAGTTTCCTTTGCTACGAGCGTTTATCTTACCGACTTGGAGAATGCCGACTTTTATCTAAAATCCGGCACTCCGGTCAACGTGTTCCACAACAGCGTAATAAACGCCACCCCGTTGCCCGATATCATAAAGCTGAAGAAAGAGCCGAGCGCCTTCAGCGCTTACAGACGCGACATCCTGTACATCCTCGACAGTATCGGGAAAGTCCCCCAAATGCATCTCGGGCCCAAATTTGTCTTTGTGCATATCGAGGTTCCCCACCCGCCGTTTGTCTTCAGGCCCGACGGCGAACCTGCTACTATAGACAGCAGATTCGGCTATGAAGATGCCGACTGGCTTATCCATGGTAGCAGATTGAGTCGCCCACAGTATCGAGAAGCTTACTGCGAGCAGCTCCGCTTCGTAAATTTGAGAATGAAGAAGGTCATCGATGAGATACTCGGTAATTCCAGCCGCCCGCCGATAATCCTGGTAATCAGCGACCATGGAGTACGGTCCGAAACGATATGGGAAGACGTTGCTCGAACGAACGTGAAAGAGTGCCTTTCAAATCTTGGTGCATACTACCTGCCCGGCGGCGGAGAAGAGCTGCTGTACCCTGATATGTCCCTTGTCAATCTCTTCCGAGTGATATTCAATCGTTATTTCGGCGAGAATTTTGGACTTTTGCCGGACCGATGTTATTTTTCAGGCGCGAAGTATCTTTATGAGTTCTACGATGTTACAGACAGGGTCAGGGAGGCAGATAGAGAGCAACCTGCGGATAGGATTGGACAATGACCGGTCATTGGCGGACTAACGCAAGGCAATACGTAGTTTTGCTCGTGATTGTATGCGGTTCGGCGTGCCTTCTGCTGGCCAATCTCGGCAATCAGTATCTCTGGAGTGACGAAGCCCAGACGGCGATGGTCAGCAAGACCATTTTGACGGAGGGTGTGCCGCGCGGCTATGACGGTGAAAACTTTTTTTCGCAGGAGAATGGCGCCGAATACGGCGACAATTACATCTGGCGATGGCATACCTGGCTGCCGTTTTATGTTCTGGCGGGCTTTTATAAGGTCCTCGGCATCAGCACGTTTGTCTCCCGGCTGCCCTTTGCCCTGTTCGGTATCGGCACGGTCCTTTTGACCTATTTCTTTGCCAGGCAGCTTTGGCCCGGCAGCCGTATCCCTGCAATCGCCGCTGCATTGTTGGCGATATCGGTTCCCTTCCTGCTTTTGTGCAGGCAGTGCCGGTGCTACAGTTTGGCGATGTTCTTTTCTATGCTTTCGTTGTACGCGTACGCGGCATTATTGCAGAGGAAGAGGTATGCAGCCGTGCTATTTTTTGTTGCATCGACATTGTTGTTTCACAGCTTGCATATCTATGTAGTGCCGTTTTTTGGCGCGGTGCTGCTGCACGCCGTTATTTTTCGCCGTGACCGGCTCAAATTGCTGCTGGCAGTAATCGCCGTTGTTGTGCTGGTGAATGGCCCATGGCTTGTTTGGCTTGCCGGAATGCATTACAGAAAGCCCCAAGGGGTCAGATTGACGCAGCCGTTTTTGGTGGTCGCCTGGGCCTGGATATCTTCGTTGACTATCATTTGCTATGTATTTCCGCTCTGGTTGCCCGTCGTCGCGGCGATTGTAGCTGTTGTAAAACGCGTCAGGACAGGTCGTTTTCTTCCACGGGAGCGGCTATTCTGGGAAAAGCTGTCGCTGCCGGTTTTTTTCGTTATGTTTAACATTCTCGTGATTGCGGTTATTAGTCCTTTGCCCTATTTCCGTTACGTAGCGCCATCTGTTCCACTGATGGTTATTTTGGTTGCGGTTATCGTGGATGCCGCTGCGAAGATTAGCCCGGTATTCGCCATCGTTGTGGTCGCATCGTTGGTCGCGAGGGGCCAACTGAAGGATTACCTTTACGAGATAACCCACGATTACGACGGGCCTATAGAGGGGATTGTCAGCTACCTCAACGAGCACGGCAACGAGGGCGATATCGTGGCCGTTACTTATGGCGATATGCCGTTGAAATTCTATACAAAAATGAGAGTGGTGGGGGGGCTTACAGGCGAAGACCTCTCGCCCGCTATGGACGCCAGATGGATTATAATTCGTAAACACGACGTTAGCAACGATAAGCGAGTTCTGAAGCATCTGCTCAACCATGCTGACTGGAGCAAATACCGCAAGATAACCCTGAATTATCCCGACATAACCTGGGAGAACAGAGAAGACCCCTTCACCCATCGCTTTCGAACCTGCACGGACGAAAACAAGGTTGTCATATATGAAAGGGTTGACTGATGTTTGCAGCAGAAAGCTTGAGTGGCTAAGATGGGATTACGACACGTCGTATTATGGCGACTATCGACGAAATAAACTCGGCGCAAGCAGCCCCACGAGGGCAGGAAAGTTCGGTCGGGGATGAAGAGCCGGATGGCGCCGGCAAAGCAAGTCGCTGGTGCTGGGTTGCGCTGGCGTTGGTAATTATATCTGCGGCGGTAATCCGCGGCCGGCTGGCAGCGATGCCCTTCGAACGCGATGAGGGTGAATACGCCTACATAGCACAGCAGATGTTAAAGGGTGTGCCGCCTTACGTTTCGG
>CAYUIL010000206.1:0-1799 GCA_964444715.1 uncultured Pirellulales bacterium
CATTATGGAAAAGCTCGACTGCTTTATCGACACCCATACTTTCTTCGCCGTAAGTATGATTACCTCGCTTTACGGTATGGTTCTACCGGGTATGCTCGATACCTCCGTAAAATGGTATATGCTTAAACAGCGCGCCGGTAAAGGCAGCATCGTCTTCACAAGTATGGTCTATAATCAGTTCACCATAATGGCGGTAATAATCACAACCAGTCTGGCCGCCCTGGTCGCCGTTAACCCGGGCGGCGGGTGGCAGATCCCTGTTATCTGCTTCATCATCATCGCAGCAATTATTGTGCTGTGCCTGCTGCTGCTGCACGAAGCGTCCTCATCCAGAGTCGCGGGATTCTTTCGCTTTCTGCTCAGGCCCTTCCCACAAGCCGTCCAGGATATTGTCTTGAAAATCCTCAAGGAAATCTCCATATTCCGCACCGCACCCCGGTCGTTTCATCTCGTCCAGTTGTTTCTGGTCTTTGTAAGCGCAACCGTCCTAAGCACAATAATCTTCCTGTTTGCCGCAAAAGCCGCCCAAGTCGACGTCCCGCTTGGCATCCTCGTCTGCCAGTGCGCGCTTATCTCCATCCTCGGCCGTCTGCCCATATCCGTTGGCGAACTTGGCGTCCGCGAAGCAACCATCGTCGGCTCGCTGTCGCTCTACGGCGTCGATGCCTCCTCCGCCCTGCTTATGTCCCTTGTAATCTTCTCCGGCAGAATTCTTCTGGCCTTCATCGGCGCAATATATTGGTTCTTCTACATATTTCGGAAAAACCCGCAAGACCATCGCCCTGCATAACCACTCCGGGCACTGGTCACTTTCCCCTCACCCCGATAAAAAGCAGATAAGGGCTGAATGTCTTTGATTCTGCCCCCTTCTTCCCGAACAAAAGACGAAAAACGAGGTTCAGCAACAACTGCGTTACCTTGCACAGCATAAGCACAACGTCTCGGATGGACCTCTTTTTTGCCATAAACAGGTTAAAGTTGAAGGTGCCATAGTATCCGCAGTATTCCGCACTCAATCGCTCATCGTCGAACAGCTCCGCGAATCTGCCCTTTTCCATTATGCCGATATTATGCATCGCAAAAAAGTCCCTGTCGAAAAATCTCGACAACACCTTGTTGACGCCTTCGAGATTCGGTATGCTTATAATAAGAATACCACCTCTTTTCAGTAGAGCCGTATGCATGCTTACAACCTCCTTCGGGTTGTCAAAATGCTCGATAAATCCGTGCGAAACAACGACGTCAAATTGCCCCGCGAACCTCGTTTCAATATCGCCCGACAGAAAATCAGCGTGTATGACGTTTGCCGGCTCAAGCCCGTGAGAGGCGAATATCACCATGTTTAATTCAACCCCCGCCTGCGAATACTCTATCCCGTATGGAACCAGCCCGAATTTCTCATTCAGCCACACCAGCGCTGTCCCCGGCGCGCTGCCTATCTCAATCACCTTTGCCCCTTCTTTGCCGCAAAGAAACTTCGGATAGATGACCTCCCAGAGGAAGTACTCGGCGTAATTTTGGAACAAGCTGTTTCTCAGCAGGTCTTCGATGCCTCGCCTTTTGCGCACGCCTTCGCAGTACAACGGTTGCTTTCGCTGGTGCCACGAGTCCCAGAACCTTTTGTCACTCAGTTTTTCCACTTCGATTCCACCGCTCTTTCCCCGTGTCGCCGCCCGCTGTATCGCCAGGGACGGTTACACACACACCGCCTGGATAATATACCAGTACTTCGGCTGCTCATCAAGCATACTCGGGTAAACCTGCCGGTTTTCGCCGGCATCGAACGGCATCCTGTGGTT
>CAYUIL010000206.1:1809-3804 GCA_964444715.1 uncultured Pirellulales bacterium
CCGGGAACTTGTGTGCCATCGCCGTCGCCTCACTTCTGGTGTTTGCCGCCAACGTTTCGTCGAGAGCATATTGACATTCGCTGAAGGGCTGGACTTTTTTCAGCACAGCATCCATCATCTCGGTTATACGGCTCATCTCCGCGGCGCCCATACCGTTTTTGGTAACGATGGGCGTGCCCAAACGGATGCCGCTTGTTACCGATGGGTCTTTCCGGTCGTATGGCAGCAAAATCCTGTCCACGACGATGCCGCACGATTCGAGGCACCTTTGTGCCACAAAGCCGGTCAGGCCGGATTTGGCGTTTGCGACATTGACCAGAACCATGTGGTTGTCGGTCCCGCCGGTCAGGATATCGTAACCCTTGCGGCGCAGGTCTTCGGCCAGTCGTTTGGCGTTGGCCACAACTTTGAATTGCCTGGCCTTGTAATCGTCCGACACCGCCTCTCCGAAGAAGACCGCCTTGCCGGCGATATTGTTGAAGTAAGGTGTCCCCTGCACGCCGGGAAAGGTTGTCTTCTCTATTAGCTGCCACAAAGTGGTGTTCGTGCCCGCTGTTTTTATCTTAAGGTTGTAATCTTTACCCATCAGTATCAGCCCGCCCCGCGGGCCTCCCGGCTTGTAGGTGCTGGTGGTCGTAATGTGGGCGTGGTCAATGGGCGATGGATGAGCGCCCGCAATTACCAGAGCCGACACGTGCGAGATGTCCGCCAGAAGATATGCGCCTACCTCATCGGCAATTGCCCTGAATTTGGCGACGTCCACCGTCCTGGTGTAGGCGCTTGCGCCACATATAATCAGTTTGGGCCTGAACCGGCGTGCCTGCTTTCGAATCTCGTCGTAGTCCAGCAGGTAACTGTCCCGGTCAACACAATATGTGTCGATTTCGAAAAACTTGCCGGTCAATGAATCGATGAACCCGTGAGAATAGTGTCCCCCGTGCGACACCCCCATACTCAATATCCTGTCGCCTTTATCCAGCAGCGCGGTAAGCACTATCTGATTTGCGGTTGTGCCTGAATGCGGCTGGACGTTGGCATATTTGGCGGCAAACGCCCGTTTGGCGCGTTCGACGGCTAACCCTTCTATCTCATCCATCACGTCGCTGCCGCCGTGCAGACGGGCAGCGGGGAACCCCTCGCTGGTCTTGTTCTGCAGGATTGACCCAAGCGCCGCCAGAACCGCCCGCGAACACTGATTTTCCGCCGCCAGAAGCTGTATTGTATTATGGAGTCGGTCATACTCCTTTTCAATGAGCTTGAAAATCTCCGGGTCGGACTGTATCAGCGCCGCCTGTAAGCCGTCGTGATATGCCTCTGATGAGAGTTTATCCCGCACCATTTCTATTGCCAGAATCCTTTCCGATTACCAATGCGTCCCTGTGCTGTCAGCCGAAGACACTGCGGACGATATCGTTAAAAGTTACATACAACAGAAGCGCACCGACCAGCCCCCAGCCCGCGTAGGCGATAATCTCCTGCGTCCGCACGCTTAACGCAGAACCTTTGATTTTCTCGACCAGCAGCAGCAACGTCAGCCCGCCGTCAAAAGGCGGCAGGGGCAGGAAATTCAGCACCGCTATGGAGGCGCTTATCAGGCCGAGGAAGTAGGCATAATAAATGAGCGGTTTCGCGGCGACGATGCGGTAGCTGAATGTCAGGATGCCGACCGGCCCCATAAGCTGCTTGGGGCTGACAAGCCCTCCTATCAGCCGCTGCAAAGTAACATACGTCTGAATGATAAACGTCTTTGTCCTCTTGAGTCCCATCATCATCGCATCGATAGGGCCGTCGGCCTTATACAGCCGTTCCAGGTCCGCAAACGGCACCGGCTGCGCAAATGAGGCATGCACCGCGGCGATTTCCCGCTCACCGGGTACGTCCACCACCACATCACCGGCGACTTTGTCATCGAGCCGCCAGTCCATCGTGATACGCTGGCCTGCGTTTTGCCTCAGTTCCCGTGCAATGTCATAAAAGCTCGACACCTCAACACCG
>CAYUIL010000207.1:0-3772 GCA_964444715.1 uncultured Pirellulales bacterium
ATTTAGTCAGCAACGTAAAAGGAACATTAGCGGGCAGCCTGGATGCGCTTAGTGCGTATCTTGCGACGATGAATATGGGGACATTAACGGGTGCGCCTAAGATAGAGGCAATGAAGATTATCAGGCAGCTTGAAAAAACCAAGCGCGGCTATTACGGCGGGGCCGTGATGTATCTGACGGTTGACGGGCAATTCGACAGTTGCATTACGATAAGAAGCTTGCAAATCAAGGGCCATAAGGCCTATATTCGGGTCGGCGCAGGGATTGTGCATGATAGTGTCCCCAAGACAGAATTCGAGGAGACGGAGCACAAGGCCGGCTCGTGTATGCGCGCAATAAAAGGGGACAATTTATGAGTGAGAAAGCAAGACGGGTTTTATTCATCGATAATTTCGATTCGTTCACGTATAACCTTGTTGATGATTTTTGCAAGCGTGGCTGCGACGCGAGGGTTTACCGGGCGGACACGCCGATGGAGGACTTGAAAGCGGTAGCGAACGAATTTAAGCCGGATTTGCTTGTGATTTCACCCGGGCCGGGGACGCCCGCCACGGCGGGTGTGTCGCTTGCCGCGATTGGGTATTTCAAGGATAAGCTCCCCATATTCGGCGTATGCTTAGGTCATCAGGCGATAGTGGAGTATTTCGGGGGCTCGGTTGGGCACGCCCCTGAGCCGGTGCACGGCAAGCCCTCGAGGGTAACACACAACGGAAAGGACGTATTCACCGGGGTTGAGAATCCGCTTCAGGCGGGACGATACCACAGCTTGTGCGCATTGAAGCTGCCGAAATGCTTGGAGAAAACGGCCGAGTTTGAAGGCATCAATATGGGCATTCGGCATAAAAAGCTGCCGATATTTGGAGTGCAGTTTCACCCTGAGAGCATCCTGACGCCGGCGGGCGGAAAAATAATCGAAAACATTTTGACCATAGCAGTGGAATATCGAAAAAAGCAAAAGGGGTGACAATGGCAACGATAACTGAGTTTCTTGAGATAATTCTGGATGGGAAGGACTTGAGCTTCGAGCAGGCCAGGGCGCTGCAGGACAGGATTTTCGAAGGCCAGGTAAACGAGATGCAGATTGCGGCGTTCTTGGCAATGATGCGGATGAAGCGCGCAACGAGCGGCGAGATAGCAGGTTTAGCCAAATCGCTGCGCGAGCACGCGGTGAAAGTAGATGCCGGGATTGATAATCTTGTGGATACCTGTGGGACAGGCGGTGCTGCGGTAAAGACGTTTAATATCTCGACGGCTGCTGCGCTGGTTGCGGCGGGGGCAGGAGTTTATGTTGCCAAGCACGGCAATAGAGGGATTACGAGCAAATGCGGTTCTGCAGATGTGTTAGAGGAACTCGGCGTAAATATCGCGCCGGGGCCGGACATTGTGGCTGAATGCATTCGTAAGGCGCATATTGGTTTCATGTTCGCACCTAAATTTCACCCCGCGATGCGCTTTGTGCAGCCGATACGCAAGAGTCTGGATTTCAGGACGGCGTTTAATATTCTGGGCCCGTTGGCCAATCCCGCAGGGGCCAAGTCGCAGGTGATGGGAGTGGCAGACGAAGCATTGCTCGACAGGATTGCCGAGACATTGAGGATTCTCGGCGCAGAACGAGCCATGGTTGTTCACGGTCAGGGAATGGACGAGATAAGCATATTGGGTACGACGAAGATCCGAGAACTGCGTAACGGACAGGTCAGGTCAATCGAACTCGATCCGGCTGAACTGGGTATAGCAGGCAAGGCTATCGATGAGCTACAAACCGGTGATGTAATCAGCAACGCGCAGATAATCAGAGAAATATTGAGTGGCAAAGAGAAGGGCTCGCGGAAAGACATCGTGGTTCTCAACGCCGCAGCCGCGATAATTGTGGCGGGGCAAGCTGACGATTTTGAATCCGCGGTGAGTATCGCCGGAAAGTCAATCGCCAGCGGCGCAGCAATGCAACGACTCGAACAGCTTGTTAAGATTTCAAACAGTTAAGAAAGGAACAACAGTAAAAAATGCTGGCAGTCAAGGTAAAAATTTGCGGCCTGACAAATTATGAGGACGCGTTCGCCGCAGCCGATATGGGCGCCGATATGCTGGGGTTCAATTTTTACTCGAAAAGCCCGCGATACTTAACGCCGGACAAGGCGGCCAAAATCATTGACCGTCTCCCCGCTTTCGTTGATATCGTGGGCATATTCGTCAACGACCCGTTTGAACGCATCGAGCAGATAATCGAAGAATGCCAGCTCGACTGGGTGCAGCTTCACGGCGACGAGACAAATGAGTTTTGCGAACAGTTCCGGTCACACAACATCCGGACGATGAAGGCGATTCGCGTCAGGGACAAAAAGGACATCAAGCGCGCCGAGGAGTATTTTACCGATGCGATTTTGCTGGATGCCTTCAACCCGAAAAAATACGGCGGAACGGGACTTTCCTTCGACTGGAACATCATAGGAAACATCAGCAAGCGCGTCTTTCTGGCGGGCGGCATCAACGCCGACAACGTAACAAAGGCGGTGGGGCTGGGTATCTACGGAATCGACGTCTGTAGCGGTATTGAAAGCAAGCCCGGCAAAAAAGACCACGCCAAAATGCGAAAACTTTTCGACAAAATAAAGGACTTGCGAGGTTAAAGAGCGGCTATGAAATACAAAGGCAGATTTGGCGATTATGGCGGTTTCTACGTTCCTGAGGTTTTGATACCGGCCCTTGAGGAGCTGGAAGAAGCGTTTCATCGCTTCTACCAAGACAAGCAATTCGTCGATGAGTTGTCAAAACTTCTGGCGGACTACGCGGGAAGACCAACGCCCTTGTATTACGCAAAGCGATTCAGCGAACACGTGGGCTTTAAGGTCTATCTAAAGCGCGAGGACCTGCTTCACGGCGGAGCGCACAAGGTGAATAACACCTTAGGCCAGGGGCTGCTCGCCAAATATATGGGCAAGACCAGGTTGATAGCCGAAACCGGCGCAGGCCAGCACGGGCTTGCAACCGCGATGATTGGCGCTCTGTTCGGGATGGAGACGAAGATTTTTATGGGCGTAACCGACATCGAGCGACAAAGCGTGAACGTTCACAAGATGAAACTGTGCGGCGCGCAGGTTATCCCGGTCGAGGGCGGGACGGGGACATTAAAGGACGCTATAAACGATGCGCTTCGATACTGGACGGCCAACGTTACAGATACGTTTTATCTGTTCGGCTCGGCGTGCGGACCGCATCCCTATCCGACGATAGTGAAACATTTTCAAACCTGCATCGGAAAGGAAGCCCGACAGCAGTGTCTTGATAAATTAGGTCGGCTGCCGGATATGATTGTGGCGTGCGTGGGCGGCGGCAGCAATGCGATAGGGATATTCTCGGGCTTTCTGGATGACAAGGACGTGCGCCTCATTGGCGTTGAAGCCGGCGGCAGAAGCTTATCAAGCGGAAAACACGCAGCTTCACTTGTAACGGGAAAAGTCGGCATATTGCACGGCGCGAAGGCATACCTGCTACAGGACAAAGAAGGACAGGTGAACGAGACCGAAAGCGTTAGCGCGGGCCTGGATTATCCGGCTGTCGGGCCTGAGCACTGCCAACTGAAGGACACAGGCAGGGCGGAGTACGTTGCGGCTGAGGACGAAGAGGTGCTTGATACGTTCGAGCTCCTGTCCAAAACCGAGGGTATCTTACCTGCGCTTGAGAGCGCGCACGCACTGGCGTATCTGATAAGTCAGAAGGGAAAACTGCCGGCAGAGACGATTGCGGTGGTGAACCTTTCAGGCAGGGGCGACAA
>CAYUIL010000208.1:0-3763 GCA_964444715.1 uncultured Pirellulales bacterium
CCGCGAGTATGCCTGGACTTAGCAGGGGGAGCTGAAATGGGCAACAGCTCTATCCAGCGATGAAATCGCACTCGCAGGGCGAGGAATTGGCTCCTCATTTTGAAGAAGCATAGATAGCAACTATTCCCGAGCGTGCCGTGCTTTTGTTTTTCGGCCTGGGCGTGCCGATTATTCTTGCCAGCCGCAAGGCAGGTCGGGATTGGGCCTTTGCTTTGCCCGATTCGCTTCGAATCAGCAGCCGTCGATGAGTCAGCTTCTCATATCGGAGTGGTCCTGCGAAAAGTGTGACCGTCTGCTCATTATCTCATTGAGCATATCAAGGTAGTCGGAAAGCAAACGGGTGATGAGGAAGTTTCGCCGGACATGCTCTCTTGCGTGTCTTCCAAAGCGTTCTGTCTCTTTGGGGTGTTTGAGCAAATAAACGATTCTATCCGCGAAGCCCTTAGCGTTGGTTGGTTCCACGAGAAAGCCGGTTTTGCCATCCTCCACCTGGAGAGGAATGCCGCCGACGTTGGATGCAACGACGGGCGTTCCCTTCCAGAGCGCCTCGGTGACGGCCAGACAGAAGCCCTCTCTGAGAGATTTTTGGATTACTACGGTTGAAAACCTCTGGATGGCGTTTACGAGCATCTCATTATTGCCGACGACCAGTATGATGTCGCGGCTTTTCGTCAAGGTCGCCGCCTTTCGCAGCACCCTCTGGTACATCGTCCAGCTTTCGGGGTCATCGGTGGCAACGTTGTAACAGAGCACAAGACGGCAATCGACCTTTTCCCGCACGAGCTGGAACACATCTATAACCCCTTCAGGGTCTTTCCAGGGGTCGAGTCGTGATACCTGGGTAATCACGGGCTTATCCGTGGGTATGCCGGCCTTTTTTACATAGCTGAGAACGGTTTTCGGGATGATTTCCCTGTTCTTGGGTATCAGGGGATTTATCGCTGGAAATATAATCCTCTGGTCGACCGGCAGGTCATTCTTGATATATCTTTCGTTGGACACAACCACCTGGTCATATTTGATTATGAACCCCGTCAGCCAGTCCCAGAGCTCCTTGTGTGAATCGGTGATATCTATATGGCATCGCCATACCCAGGGCTGGCGTTTTTTGTAGAACCTTATAAGCCCCAGCGGCTGGGGGTCGTGAACGATAACACAATCGTGGTCGAGGTGCGTGAACTTTGCGTAGTTTTCGTTAACTTGTAAGTAGAGGCGTTTCTGTTCCTGTGAGAAGTTCATTTTTTTGCCCTGCAGGGCGTTATGGAAGCTCTTGGTGGTTTCAAAAAATTCCTGGCTTCCATGAAGAATGCGCCAGCCGGTATTTATACCGACGTCGTTCATCAGCAGCACTAATGAATAGAGGATTTCGGCGACGCCACCACCCTGGTAAGTTGCGTTGAGGTGGACGATATGCCTGCCGTAGAGCCCCCTTGCCCTTGCGTAAATGCCCGCCAAGACATCGTCGGGAACTATTCTGCGAAAGCTCTCAAGTGTCAGCATTTTGTCCCCCTTGAAAATACGGGTCAAACGGTTAAGTTCGACATCCTTTCAGCAGCCACATAAGGTTCTTTAGTGTATATCTGTCTTGCCTGCCAGTCATCACAACTATTTCATCGGCATTATTGTCGGCAAACTTTTTCAATCCGCCAGACGTGCGGGGGATAAATTTTCGGTCAGGAATTTCGGTTGCAGAAAAGTGCGAGGAACAGCCGAATAGGCGATTAGCGGAAGTAACTCTTTAACATACCGTCGATTAAAAGGTCCGAAAAAAAGTGGTTAAATAAGGCTGGCCGCGGGCAATTTTTTACTTGATTTGTTCTTTGAAATTTGGTATAAGAAATGATGGCAGGCGCCCCTGGGGTGCCGGTATAGAAAGCCCTATTTGAAAAAACCGATAAACCCAATTTAAGGGGAATCAGGTCTTGGCAGCCCGAACATGCCTACGACAAGTTGGACTTTCGGACACAAGCAACGATTACCCACGTGGATGTGAAGGGTTTTTATTCAATTCGCTTTCTTACCGCATCAGCGGAGGAAAGTCCTGCTGTTAACAAAGGCCTGTTAAAACAGGCCTTTTTTCATTTCCGGCCGGCTCATCCACAGGACAATCCGCAGCGTAGAAGCTATGTAGGGGTCGTTTTTCAGGGGTTTTACCGTTAAGCAACGGTGTTGTTTTGCCGATTTACAACAAGGGTGACACTGTGTGTGTTTGTGCTCCTTAGCGCTTGAAGGAAAAAGAGTTACGTAGCGGAAGAAGGGAGCACCGCCGAGAGCGCAGAGACCGCAGAGAAAAAATACAGAATAACCTCCGCGTGCTCGGCGTGCTCCGCGGTAAGATTTTGAGGTGAAAATGCTCAAGATTCGCAATTACACGGTCCTGCCGGCCCTGCCGGAGCCATTGAAGGACCTTCAGGCAATAGCCGCAAATCTATTTTGGTCGTGGAATCCCGAACTTGCGGATTTGTTTGCACGAATCGACACCACGCTGTGGCACAATTGCGGGCACAATCCGGTCAAGCTGCTGGGCAACGTCTCTCAGGAACGACTAAATGCCCTGGCGGAGAACCAGGGATTTCTGGCCGAAGTGCAAAAGGCGGCAGATAAAGTAAAGTCGTATCTTGAAGGGCCGAACTGGTTTAAGACGGTCTGCTCTGCATCAAGCAACCTCACGCTTGCATACCTCAGCGCCGAGTTCGGCATCCACGAGAGTTTACCAATCTATGCCGGCGGATTAGGCATTCTCGCAGGCGACCACCTCAAAAGTGCGTCTGACCTCGGCCTTCCGATAATTGGCGTCGGCCTGCTGTACCAGAAGGGCTATTTCCGTCAGTATCTCAATGTGGACGGCTGGCAGCAGGAGGTATACGTCGAGAACGATTTCTACAATATGCCTCTCGAACTAATTCGCGGCAACAACGGGCAGCCGCTGACCATCAGCGTGGAGTATCCCGGCAGGGAGGTGTCCGCGCAAGTTTGGTGCGCTTCCGTGGGTCGCGCCAAGTTATATTTGCTGGATACGAATCTGCAAACCAATTCCGCGACCGACCGAATGATTACGACTACAGTTTACGGCGGCGACACCGAGATGAGGATTCGGCAGGAGATTATGCTGGGGATAGGCGGTATGAGGGCGCTGCGGGCAATGGGTATTAAGCCGACCATCTGCCATCTTAACGAGGGGCACACCGCCTTCTCTGCGCTTGAGCGGATAAGACAACTGATGAGCGAGTCAAAGGTGAGCTTTGACCAGGCGCTGGAGGCCGTAAAAGCCGGCACCATCTTTACCGTGCACACTCCCGTCCGTGCGGGCGTTGACGAATTCAGCACGGAGCTTATGGATAAATACTTCGGCAATTACGCGTCCGTTCTGGGGATAGACGAGAAGCGGCTGACTTCGCTGGGCAAGATACTGCCCGACGACGAGGGCGAGGGGTTTAAAATGCCGGTATTGGCGATGCGGCTTAGCAGCTATGTGAACGGCGTCAGTGAGCTGCACGGCCGGGTATCACGTGATATGTGGTCGTGCCTGTGGAGACGGATTCCTACCAGCGAGGTTCCCATATCGTCAATCACCAACGGGGTGCATATCAAAAGCTGGGTCTCGGAGGAGATGGGCCGGCTGTATGAGCGGTATCTTGGGCCGAACTGGGCGGACGAAGACGCCGACTCGCCCACCTGGGCCAACATCGACCAGATATCCGACGAGGAGTTCTGGCAATGCCACCAGCGCTGCAAGGAGCGGCTGATAGCGTTTGCCCGCAGG
>CAYUIL010000209.1:0-3740 GCA_964444715.1 uncultured Pirellulales bacterium
CTCCCCTGCTATCCTGCCAAGCAGCTCCTCGTCACCGGCCGTCTGCGAATACCTGTTGGCCCCGTCTTCTATCGCCTTTATCGCCGCCCGTTTCACCGGCTCCGGTGCGTCAAAATCCGGCTGACCTATCGAAAAATTCACCGGGTCCTTCATCGTGGCCGCCAGCGCAAAGACCTTCCGTATTCCGCTCGAATCTATATTCCTCATTCGGTCCGCAATTATCTTCCTCATAAGCCGGCTAATGATAACAATATGCCGAGGTCACGCCAAACAAAAAAGGCCGGCATCGCGCCGGCCTTGTCACACGTTGTCTAATAATTGTTTACTTGCCCTTCTTTGGCTCCTTACCTTCCTTGGCTCCTTTTGCCGCCGTCGGTGCCGCTGCTTTTGCTGTGCCAGCCGCTGCCGGTGCTGCCCCTGGTGCTGCTGCTCCTTCCACGCCCGCAACTGCCTCTGCTGCCGCCTTTTCCTTCGCTGCCTTCTTCCCCGCGTGGCTCTTGCGGTGTATCACCTTCGGCAGCCCGACGACTGACCCGCCATCTTCCCAACGCTCCTCGTCTTTCAATCGCTCTATCCGCTCAGCACGCGTTAATACGTTGCGGTGTCTTATTAACGCATCTTTCAATCTCAATGACCGGTCAATCGACATCCAATCTTCTCCTAAAACCTATTCTTCAAACCTCATTCCGAATGCGTCATTAAACGGCTTCGGCCCGAACGTCTCGTATCCCGCCGGCGCCTTGTAACCCGCACCAAGCTCTGTTATCTTCTGCTTCGCAAGATACCCGTCCGTCCCGGGCCTGTCGGGATTATCATACCCGTTCCTCGTCACTAAATAATACCAATTATTCCTCTCAATTATCTCAGTAGCCACGCCCAGCTTGTCAAAGTACTCCTGCACCGGCTCCAAATGCATCCGCACCTGATACATCTGTATCACTATCCGGTTCCTGCCCGTCTGCCCTGGGCTTGCCTTCGCCGCCACCGCCGCTGCTGGCGCCGGCTCAACAACCCTTGACGCCTGCCCTGCCTGCGGCGGGCCTGGTCGAGTCGAGCTTGCCGAAGGGCTCCCTACCCGCTCACCCAGCCGGAACGCCACTACTACCACCAATAATGCCCCTAATAAAACCGCTATGCCGACCTGGTACGGCATCGAAAACTCTATCCGCCCGGCGTTAAACTGCACAACGCTCGGCTTCCTTACCCACCGCACCACATTCGGCGGGGCCGCGGTGTCTTTCTCCTGCTGCACTGCCGAGTCCTTGTCCCCAACCTTTGGGTGCAACTGCTCATAGCCCGTCTTCGACCCGGCCCTGATAATCACCTCATACAGCGCTTTTTTCTTCGTATTCCGCGCCATCGCCTATCGCCGCCTTTTAATTACCCTTTTTTACACTATTGGCCAACCCGTTTCAACAACAAAATTTCAACATTTACCCGCCGAAGGCAGCTTCATCCGCCGCAGGCGGGTTTACCTGCCGCCGGCAGGTTCATCAGCCACGGAGAGGCGGGTTCACCTGCCACAGGCAAGGCGAAATCCCAGGTGCCGGTCATAAATTTGCTTCCCCCAGTGCCATACTGTTGTCACACCCCCCAAAAATCATATTGACCACCCTGATTTCCCCTATGATTATGGTATTTGCTAAGCGCTGGCAGGAGCACCCGCACCCTTATGCTCTTAGCAGGGAAACGCCATCCTCCTTTATATTTTTGGCCCCCTGACCTGAAGGCATCAGGGGGCTATCTTTCCCGGAATCGCCGCCTACATTGAAGCAAACAGCGGAAGCATCGCTGTGATAACTACCGACGGCTTCATAATTATTTTCCTTATCCTTATTCGCACTGAAAGACGCGGTAAGAATGCGGCTTGATTTGCATATTAAAAACCATTTTGTCCGGGCCAGGCGGCGGACCAAACCGCAGCGCCGGTGGGGAGAAAATCTCGCCCGCAAGCTCCCCGCCGGAGAGAAGGTCTCGCAGCTTGCTGATTCGCTTGTCGGCAACGATTTTGACGTCAACGCTGTCGGGCAGGAACGACTCGACAATAAACGTGTCGTTGTCGTAAACAAAAAGGGCGACCTGACTGGGGCCGTCCAGCCGGATGCAGATATCACGCATCAGCACTTCTCTGATTTGGTTCAGCACCTCGACGGGAAGATTGTAAAGGTCGCCGAAGTTATCAGGAACGGTCAGGACATAGAGCCGGGAGTTGGCGTAACCGGCGGAGTGAAGGATTGGGTAGCCGATGCCGCTTGTCAGACAGGACATTTCCTCCCAAGAATCGTTGGTCATATATTTAATTTCCGGGATGAGTATCAAAGAGTTGGATTCATAAACTTTCCTGCTGCGGCCCCAGAATTCGCGGCGGTTCCAGAACTGCTGAGTTATGGCCTTTTGGTTGGTGCATTCGATTTCAGCGATATCTTCGATTCCTTTGCCCTGCAGGGCCTTCAACAGGCCGGATGTAATCATAACCGGCTTGCCCGCAACCAAATGTTGCTTGATTTTGTCCACGATTGTTTTATCGAACTTAGCCGATTCAGTAAGGAAGACCATATTCGCCTCGGCGGGAAACTCAGGAAGCAAATCCATCGCAACGCCGCACATACCGATGTAATTGTGCAGGAAATCCTCTCCCGTCGAATTATACGGCTTGTAACTCTTGACGCCGACGGGTTTGCCGAGCTTGTCTAAGAAGCGGTCAACCTGTTCGAGTGCGTATCCAGCGGGCCTCGCCATCGACGTAGGCGTTACCGAGTTGCCGTCCGCCAACTGGATTGGCTGCATCATCTCGTTGAAATCAAAGCTGGTCTGTTTGCCCTGCCAGGCCGCGCGGTATTCCGGCGGTATCGGCCGCAGCATCGGGCTGTAGCAGAATAGCGTAATTTCAGGCGCCTTGGCGAACAGTGTCAGCCACAACTGCTCCGCGTAGCGGTCCATATAACGGATTGAAAACGTATCGACCCACCCGCCGCCGTTGCCCCCCGGCTTAACATTATCGAAGTAGCGGTATATCAGATAGCTCTCATATTGCTGAAGGTGCTGGTCGGTATAAACGGGGTCCCTGGTTTCGGTGCCGGTGTAGATGCCGTCGAAGATTTTTGACTCGGCCTCTAAGTTGTAGCCGCAGCCTTGGAAATGCTCATACCAGTTAGGATACTTAATGACCATTTTGACATTCGGGTTGACCGCCTTGGCGGGCTTGACCACGAGGTTTTCCGCCACGTCTTTCATCAGGTCGAGCCGGAATTGCGACCAGCTCTTGCTGCCTTTGGCCTTGATGCAGGACTCGCATTTGCAGTTGGTAAAGAAAAAGTCATCCAGGATAATCTCGTCGAACAGACGCGCCGTGTATTCTGCTATCTCTTTGGTGCGATTGAGGTCCTCGGGACTGGTATAGCAGAACGTCTGGAAGCGGTTGCGTTCATTAACGGTATATGTGATGCCGCCTGCTACCTCGACACCCTTTGACTCGAAGAACTCACGCGCCTTTTTTATCACTGCCTCATCAGCTAAAAGTGTGTTGCGATGCGTCTCGAGATAAATTTTATCGACCTTGACCTGCCTCGATATCTCATTCCAGCTCGTTTCCAGCCAGTTGGCGTCTGACATCCGGTTTACATCCCGCTCCGGGGCATATACGGCCACCTTGAAGTTCTCATAGCCGGATGCGAAAGATGAAAAAGACAGAATCGTAAGAACCAGAATCCCCGCTATGGTCCTTTGGATAGTTCCACGCA
>CAYUIL010000210.1:0-3672 GCA_964444715.1 uncultured Pirellulales bacterium
AACCCCTGTCGCCGGGATGAGAACCCGGTATCCTAGGCCGCTAGACGATGGGGGCTACTATTATTTTAGATTTCAGATTTTCGATTTCGGATTTGAATTAAGTATAGCGAAAATTGGCGGGAGGTCAACCGGTAATCGGCAAAAGACCGGACAGACAGGTAGAGCAAACTTTGCTATGGGCGAGGTCAGGAGCTGCCTGGCAGTGCGTTAGTTTACCGAGCCGACAAGATGCTCGCTGGTGATGAATTGTTGTCCGCTTTCGTTATGCGCCTGCTTCTGAGCGGCTTTTGGGCCCTCGACCATTTGTTCAAGTTCCTTTATGCGCTCAGACAGTTTCATACGCTGTCTCGCTCCGCTGGCGGAGCTTACAAGTGTAATGCCGGCACAGGCAATGAAAAGCAGATACGCCCAGCCGTGTGCATCACTCCACCCCGGTTGCGGGTGAATAATAAACGGCATCACCGCCAACAGAAAGGCAATTCCTATGACGTATTCCACCACCCATACCAGCTTTCTATCCTTTAGCATAACCGACTCCTTTAACCTGGTAATCACGCTCTGTTCAGTTCTTGTATAATCGCCATCCGGGGCTGCCGGAACGTCCGCGAAGAGCATCATCGATGCCGGCCCTTTTTACCACTCTTGAATCGGCGTTCCGAAGGGCTGACGTTAGAAGGTATTTGCCTTTAGGGGGCAAAAACGGGTATATAGACAAGGGTGTTTCGCTTATCGGACGTAGGCCGAGACATCAGCGCCATCGAGTGGAAAATGAATAGCGGCGGTCGGATTCGAACCGACGACCCTGGGCTTATGAATCCCATGCTCTAACCAACTGAGCTACACCGCCAACGGACGTCAATCTACAGAACATTTTCGGCTTTTGCAAGCGATTCTTTAGCGGCGCAGACCACGCGCACAACACCGATTATGTTTTGACGCCGACCGCCAATTCGACTATCCTTCCCGCGAGAAAAAAATATGACAAAAAGCTCAAGAATAAGATACAAACCGGCCGAGAACCGATACGAAAAAATGAAATACAATCGCTGCGGGCAAAGCGGCTTACAACTTCCAGCGGTCTCGCTGGGCTTGTGGCATAACTTCGGCGACGTTGATGATTTTGACACCGCCCGTGGGATAATTCACAGGGCATTCGACCTCGGCATAACACATTTCGACCTCGCCAACAACTACGGTCTGCCGCCCGGCTCAGCCGAGCGAACCTTCGGAAAAATCCTCAAGGCCGATTTGACCGCATACCGCGACGAGCTGATTATCTCAACCAAGGCCGGCTACCTGATGTGGCCGGGGCCTTATGGCGATTGGGGTTCAAGAAAATACCTGCTCGCCAGCTTGGACCAGTCATTGAAACGCCTCGGCCTCGATTACGTGGACATCTTCTATTCGCACAGGTTCGACCCCAATACGCCTTTAGACGAAACAATGTCAGCCCTCGATACAGCCGTCAGGCAGGGTAAGGCCATTTACGCAGGTATTTCAAATTATAAACCGGAGCAAACCGCAGAGGCGACTAAGATATTGCGCCAACTCGGCACGCCTTGTCTAATTCACCAGCCGCGATACTCGATGTTCGACCGCTGGGTTGAAGACGGACTTTTGGATATGCTGGAAAAAGAGGGAATCGGCTGTATGTGCTTCTCACCGCTGGCGCAGGGGCTGTTGACGGACAAGTACCTCAAGGGCATCCCCAAAGACAGCCGGGTCGCAAAGCCGCACGGCTTCCTCAAACGCGAACAGGTTACTGAGTCAGTGTTAAAAAAAGTCGCTGCACTGAATGATTTAGCTCAGCAGCGAGGCCAATCGCTTGCCCAAATGGCTTTGGCCTGGGTCCTCCGCGACAAGCGGGTAACCTCTGTTTTGGCCGGCGCAAGCCGAGTCGAGCAATTAGAGCAAAACATCGCCGCCTTAAATAATCTTCAATTCACAGATGAAGAGCTGGCTCGTATCGAAGCCATTCTAAAAAGCTCATAACTCCCCTTCCCAGCGGAAGTTAATGATTATTCCTGCCTGTGCCGGCCGGCCCGGGGCAAAAAAACCTTGAGATTTTTCAAGATTTTCCTTGCAAAGTAGCTCGGCTGTGTTCTAAAATGATAGTGAATAGGCAGGTAACAATTTATTCATAATTGATTTTAGTTGTCATCATAATTTCAGCAAATTCTCGCATCATTCCTGCCTTTGTGACAAGTTAGTTTTGTTGTTTCGCAACTTGTGGCGTTGCGCGTTTGGCTTTTGTTTGAAAGAGACAAGGCAATGATGCGCAGCAAACCTGAAATTCTGGCAATTTCAACCATCGCCGCTGACGGTGCGCGCAAAGGTCTGTCAAATCCAGCCCAGGCGCGTTGCCCGGGCCGTCTTAATTATTCATCCATCATTCATTTTGAAAGGGTACAAAAATGAAAAAGTTAGCTTTCGCACTAATTGTCATTTTTATCCTGACACCTCCTGGCCAGACCGCCCTCGCCGCCTCCATCAAGGGCTGGGGCTCTATGGCCGTCGATAGCAAAGGCAAAGTCATTTCCATTGCAGCAGGAGGGTTTCACTCTCTTGCCCTCAAGTCCGACGGCTCAATCATCGGCTGGGGCTACAATGGTTTTGGTCAGGCAACACCCCCTGACGGAAACGATTTTCTCGCCATCGCGGCAGGATACAGCCACTCTCTTGCCCTGAAGTCCGACGGCTCAATCGTCGGCTGGGGCGCCAATGATGCTGGGCAGGCGACGCCTCCCGACGGAAATAATTTCATCGCAATTGCGGCCAGAGGGGCTCATTCTCTTGCCCTTAAATCCGACGGCTCAATCGTTGGCTGGGGCTACAATGGTGATGGTCAAGCGACGCCTCCTGAAGGAAACAACTTCGTCGCCATCTCGGCTGGTGGGGCTCACTCTCTTGCCCTTAAATCCGACGGCTCAATCGTCGGATGGGGCAACAATTATTCTGGTGTGGCGACACCCCCTGAAGGAAACAACTTCATCGCCGTCGCGGCGGGATACCGCCACTCTCTTGCCCTTAAATCCGACGGCTCAATCGTCGCCTGGGGCTACAATTATTTTGGTCATGCGACGCCCCTTGATGGAAATAACTTTACTGCCATTGCGGCAGGAGCGGTCCACTCTCTTGCCCTGACCTCCGACGGCTCAATCGTCGCCTGGGGCGACAATGTTTATGGTCTGGCGACACCCCCTGAAGGAAACAACTTCATCGCCGTCGCGGCAGGAAGTGCTCATTCTCTTGCTCTTAAATCCGACGGCTCAATCGTCACCTGGGGCGACAATGGTTTTGGTCAGGCGACACCTCCCTTTGTTGGAAACAACTTCATCGCTGTCGCGGCAGGATACTATCACTCTCTTGCCCTTACCTCCGACGGCTCAATTGTCGGCTGGGGCAGTCGGGCGACGCCTCCTGCCGCAAACACCGTGATCGCCTTAGCGGCAGGAGGGTGGCACTCTCTTGCCCTTAAATCCGATGACTCTGTCGTCGGCTGGGGCTACAATAGTTTTGGTCAGGCGACGCCTCCTGATGGAAATAACTTTACTTCCATCACGGCAGGATACTACCACTCTCTTGCCCTTACCTCCGACGGCTCTATCATCGGTTGGGGCTGGAATCAGTATGGTCAGGCGACGCCCCCTGACGGAAATAACTTTGTGGCCA
>CAYUIL010000211.1:0-3652 GCA_964444715.1 uncultured Pirellulales bacterium
GCGTCTTTGCCCGTGCCCGCGGTGCCGCCTCGGACCATAACCTCAAAGCCGGAGGGCAGGCCGGGATTTTTACGGGTGTCGATTGCGATGGTAATCCTCGCCGAGCCGAACTCGCGGACGGCTTCCTGGACGAACTTCGGTTTTTTAACGGCGGCGGTGTTGATTGAGACCTTCGATGCGCCGATGCTGATAAGCTCTTCAATGTGCCTGCAGATGGAGATACCGCCGCCGACGGTAAGCGGAATTGAGATTCCGGCAGCGGTTCGCTTGACCGCATCCTGCAGGGTCTTTCGGTTCTCAAGCGTAGCGGTGATGTCGAGAAAGACCAGCTCGTCGGCGCCTGCCTTGTCGTAGGCGGCGGCGTTTTCAGCCGGGTCGCCGACGTCTTTGATGTCCACGAAGTGGACGCCTTTAACCAGCCGACCGTTCCTGGTGTCTAAACAGGGGATAATTCTTCTGTAGTCCATAATACTCCTTCGCAATAATAGGTTTTCGAAATCCCTGTTCCTCTATGAGCGATATGAGTATAGCACGTTGATTTATCACAGTCGAGACATTTTTTTTAAATTATGAAAACACGGCAAAGTAACCACTCCGTTTTATGTCCGACCTCAATTCAGTATTTCACCGGCGCCGCCCTGAATGTGCCGCCAGTCGGCCGGATGCAGGTCGATTTCGAGGACCTCGAAGCGAGTGAATAACCACTTTGTGCCTTCTTTGCGGAGTTCGGCCTGGAGCTTGAAAGGCATTATCTTCCTGTATTCGTAAATTGGCCCCTGCGGGTCGAAAACAACCCTGACGGTGAAAACGGCCGAGGCGTTTGGCGGCCTGACGTCCAGCGAAACGATTCCATAAACGTTTTTTTCAATGATGGGCTCCGACAGGCGAATCCTGCAATGCTCCAAAAGGGCCTGTTTAGATGCGTGGAATGAGTCGTGGTAATCGTTCGAAATCAGCGGCCCTATCGCCTCGGCGTCCTCCCTTTCGACGGCCCTGACGGCCTTGGCGATTGCCTCTTTAATCTCTTCGTTGTCGGTCCGGACAAAAAAGTCGATTGCAAAGGCCGCTATCGCGATAATCACGGGCAGCAGCCAGAACCACCACCGGTGCCTTTGAGGAAACAAGCCGCGAAAGACAGCTACCGCCAGCAAAACGACAACTGATACAATCAAGAGCAGCCAGGGTTGTTCAAATATATTTGTCATCGGCGACCTTGAGCAAATTACTGCCCCCTCTGCCTGCCGGACTGCAATTGCAGTTTGGCAAGAGCTTTTCGGATGTGCTTGGTCTTCTTATAATCGGTCATATCAGGCGCCAGCGCCGTAACGCTTATGTAGCCCTCTATCAAGGCGACGATGTCGGCCTGCGGGTCCTCTAAGGGATGCGGCGAGCCAGCGAGCTGAAATACGGTCTGACCTTTGTCGTCTGTTTGCAGTATGTAGTACTCGTCGAACGCCTTGTTCGACTGCGGCACGACTTTGACGCCTTTTGGCCGGCCCTGTGAAAGCAGCGGAACGTTTATATTCGCCACCGCGCCGGGCTTTACCGGCATAAGCTCTTTCAGGATTTGCATACAGTAGCCCGCGGCGGTTGCGTAATCCATTTGCTCCTCGGCGGCAACGCTCATCGCCACGGAGGGAATCCCCAAGAGCACTCCTTCCATAGCCGCCGCGACGGTGCCGGAGTAGTAAACGTTGATGCCGGCGTTTGCGCCGTTGTTGATGCCCGCCACTAACAGGTCGATGGGGCGCTCGCAAAGCTGCATCACTGCTAACTTCACGCAGTCAGCGGGGGAACCCTCGATGCTGTAGCCGGTAAATTGACCGTTGGCGTCAACTTTGTTACACACTAACGGACGGTTGAACGTTACACTGTGGCTCGCCCCGGACCGGCTCGCCGCGGGGGCGACAACCGTAACCTCGCCGATTTTGACAAGCTCCTTGTATATGGCCGACAAACCAGGCGCAAAAATCCCATCATCATTTGTCAAAAGGATGTCCATTTTCTTATTGATTATTGATTATTGATGATTGATTATCAATAACCATTATGAAAAAGTATCAGCCGGGCGAATCCTGTCTGTTGATGAGCAGAGACCAGGTGCGGGCGTTTGACGCCTGGGCCATAAACGGGCTTGGCATATCAGGCGTCGTCTTAATGGAAAACGCAGGACGCAGTTGTGCCGAACTAATTGAGGAGAAACTATCCGCAATAGCCAGGCCGAAGGTCTGCATATTCTGCGGGACGGGCAACAACGGCGGCGACGGCTTTGTCATAGCAAGACACCTGTTTAACCGGGGCTTTACCGTCGTCGTTGTCCTCTGCGGAGACCGCAACAAGATAAAAGGCGACGCCAGGGCCAACCTTGATATACTCGAAGGGCTCGGCGTGCGCGTCGAAGAGATGGACGTGGATGCCGAGTCCGACGTCGAAGGCCGGGCGGCAAGCTTCGCTCAGGACGCCGATATGATTGTTGACGCTATTTTCGGAACAGGGCTGACCGGAGAATTGCGTGACGAATATAAGCGGCTGATTGGAGGCATAAACGCCCTAAGCTGTCCCATCCTGGCGGTTGATATACCATCGGGGCTGGACTGCGACACAGGTCAAACGCTCGGCGCAGCGATAAGGGCCGACTGGACCGTAACCTTCGTCGCCGTCAAGAAAGGTTTCCCCCTCGAAAGTGCACAGGCACAGACCGGCGAGATATACGTCGCCTCGATAGGCGTCGAGCCGAGCTGCAAGCAGAAAAATTAAAAGGCCCCTGGTTTGCCGGCCTGGGTTTTGTAACCGACAAAGTAGAGGAATCGGTCTGTGTTGAGTATCGGTATCCAGAGCGCCTGTGCCTGACGCTGGACCTCCTTGTAGCTCGCCAGCCGTTCCACGGCACGCTCGTATTTCCCCATCGCGTTCGGGTAGGTCTCGGTCTCCTCGAGAGTCGGTTTCTGCGGGACATACGGCGGCGTCCCGAGAACCACAAAATCGGTGTTGACGGAGACCGAATCAGCAACCTTTCCACCCCATTTTTCCACAAGCCCTCGTATCTTCTCGAGGGCGTCGGGGTCCTTGACGCCGTCGCCGTTAAGGTCGAAATCGCCGGCAACCACAAAGGTGTTCGTTTTCTTTGAGTCCCAGATAAGGTTTGCCACTATGTCGTCGACCACGATTGGGTTTTTCGGCTCAGAGCGAACTATTCGTGCCGCAGAAACACTTTCACTGACATTATATACTTCTATTTCCGCCTTTCCTTTGCCGCCCCTCGGAATGGGCTGGTTCTTGTCGTAAACCGAAAACGTCAGACCCCTGTAAACCCGCTCGTCGCTGCCGAGATTGATGTGCACTATTTTGGCCTGACTATCAACAAGGATTACCTTTCCGTCCGGCTCAAAGGCAGCTACATCGGTGTCCGGCGGCGGCTGCACCGGCCAGACGCTCTCCTTCAAAATACGCCCAATCCGCTCCTCGGCCGCCCGAAGCTCCGCCTGAGTCCTCAGCAGTTGCTTGTTTGTCTCCTCACGGCTGTCTCTTTCCCGGTCGAGCTTGCCGTAAAGGTCTTTTACCTGCTCATCGGTCTTCTTTCCCAGCAGGGCCTTGAGCTCATCATAGCCGTTACGCGCCTTCTCAAATTGCTGCTGGAACTTTTCCTTTTCAG
>CAYUIL010000212.1:0-3646 GCA_964444715.1 uncultured Pirellulales bacterium
CCTGTTTTCGAATCCTGTGCGATGACGGGGATAAGGCCATTGTCGTCGAATTTGGGGGTGAACTGATTGCTTTGTTCGATTGTGTCGTTTTCAGCCACTTTTTGGTTCTCCTGCAGGGTTCAAAACCTTGCCAGAAAGAGTTTTACCCGTTATCATTTCGGCGGACAAGTTTTTTTTAAGGCGAAATTGATATTCACCGCGGAGTTCGCGGAGACCGCAGAGAAAAATATATAACTAACTCTGCGTGCTCAGCGGTCTCTGCGGTTAGAGGCAGGTAGATGGACGAACAGAAAAAGGCCGCGACGAAGAAGATATTTGTTTATCTGCGTATAGGTTTTGTATTAGTCGCGGTGTTAGCGGTGATAATCTGGGTTTGTCAGAAGCAGCGCTATGTGAGCTTGGGGCAAAGTATCGTTAAGATGGGGCCGGGGTTTTTCGGGGGGATTCTGGGGGCGTTCATATTAAGCCAGGTAATCCTTGCGTCTCGATGGTGGCTGTTGTTGAGGACGCAGAAGGTTCATATAAGCATACTGGCGGCGGTCCGGCTGCACTTCTTAGGGCTTTTTTACAATAATTGTATACCCGGTTCGATTGGGGGTGATTTGGTCCGGGCGTGGTATGTGACCAAACACACCGAGCGGCGGTTCGAGGCGGCGCTGAGTGTGCTTGTTGACCGATTCGTCGGCCTGATGGGTTCGCTGATAATGGCGAGCTTTTGCTGGTTTGTGCTGTTGCGAGATGTGAAGCTGCCGGAGTTGGGGCAACGAGGCGGAGCGGTCTTGATATGGGCGGTGGTTATTATTGCAGCGGCAGTGGGTTTAGTTGCGGTGCTGCCAGCCGGAAGGAGGTTATTGGCGAAGGTGTGGGAGCACGCGGTCAGGTTTGCTAGGAAGTTTTGGACGGCGGCAATAGTGTATGGCCGGCACCCTCTGACAGTGCTGGCTGCACTTGGGCTGACGTTGTTGTTGCAGGGGATAGTAATATCAGGATTCTGGCTGATTGGCAGACGAATCGGAATAGAGGTTAGCGCAAAGTATTATTTTGTATTTTTCCCGCTGACCTGGGCATTGGGGGCGATACCGGTGAGTGTGGGCGGAGCGGGAGTGGTTGAGGGTGGACTTGTTGGGTTGTTTACGGAGATAGCCAAGGCGGTGCCAGAGCAGGCATTGGCGATAGCATTGATACAGCGGGCGGTGTGGATAATGGCCGCGTTGCCGGGGGCGTGGATTCACTGGACGGGGAGGCATTTGCCGAAAGAGGAAGCCATTGACTACGACGAGAATTGACAATTGATGATTGATGACCGATAATTGGTGGTCGCTAAAAGGAGTGATTGACGAATATGGCAAAGGCGGGACGGTTTAAGCATTACTTTCTGCGGGGGCTGGCGGTATTGCTGCCGACGGTGCTGACGATATGGATAATCCTGTGGGGATACAACTTCATCAATGACAAAATAAGCATTCACATAAAACGGGGCATAGTGTTTTTGATAAAGCTGGCGGGAGGTTCTGAAGAGGAGCTGGCGAGGTTTTGGGTGGACACCACTTTGTCCGCGGCCGGTTTTGTGATTGCACTGGGGCTGGTTTTTGTGCTGGGAGCGTTTTTGGCCAGCGTGTTAGGCAGGACTCTCTGGCGTGGGGTGGAACGGCTGATGATGAACACACCGCTGTTGAAACAGGTATACCCATACGTAAAGCAGGTGACCGATTTCTTCTTTACACAGGAAGACACCAGGAAGATGTTCTCAAAGGTGGTTGCCTTTGAGTATCCGCGCAAGGGAATATGGTCGATAGGTTACGTTACGGGCAGCGGCCTCAGAAAGATAGCGGAAGGAGTGGAGAAGGAGTTTGTTACAGTTCTAATACCCACGTCGCCGACGCCGGTGAGCGGATTTGTGATAATGGTCCCGAAAGAAGACACCATAGAATTGGATATGACAATCGAGGAGGCGTTGAGGTTCATAATCAGCGTGGGGGTAATAGTGCCCGGCGAGCAGGACGGGGCCAAGTCGCTGGAGTGGAAAATCCACAGTTTGCCGGGGGCGGACAGGCACTAAAAGGCGTAGTTAGGGCGGCGGGGATTATGCGTGAAACTCAGACGGGCTGCTGTATAATGGGCAGGCCGACGAGCCACTGCCTAAAACATGCAGGGGTCCCCGACAATGACCCCCGCTTACAACTTGCAGGGGCAGGCATTCGAGGGCGGGCAGGCAAGGGTCGGCCTGTAAGTTTTTTTGAGCGGTAAGCAAGAAAGGAGAGCTGTTTTGTTATTCACGATAAGCGGCAAACACATCGAGGTAGCGGGGGTGATCAAGAGCTATGCGAAAGAGAAGACCTCCAAGCTGCCAAGGTTTTACGACGTCATCAATCAGATAGAGGTGATTATCGAGGGTAAGGAGGGCAGCAATCTTGCCGTGGAGATTATCGCCAGGGCAGAACACAAGAAGGTGTTTGTGGTAAAGGAGAAGGGCAACGATGTTTATGCCTGCATTGACTTAGGCGTGCACAAGCTTGAGCAGCAGCTCAGGAAGACAAAGACGAAAGAACGAGACATGAAGCGCAAAGGCCGTTGAGGACATAGAGCGATGTTGTTTTTTTCATACCCGGTGAGTGTGGAAAGGACAGTATGAGATTTGCGGATTTTGTTTGTTTTGAGGCGATAATTCCGGAGCTGCAGGCGAAGGACCGGGATGGGGTGATAGCGGAGCTTGTCAGTGCGCTGGACAAGGCGGGTCGGCTTGGCAGGGGCAACTGTGAGAAGGTAACACGAGCAGTAATCAAGAGGGAGAATGAGGCGAGCACAGGGATGGGCAAGGGGATAGCAGTTCCGCATGTCAAATACAAGGCGATGAAGGACGTGGTGGCGGCGGTAGGACAGAACAGCAAAGGGGTCGACTTTGCTGCGCTGGACAAACAGCCGGTGTATTCGGTGATACTTTTGATAAGTCCTGTGGACGACCCGGACAAACATCTTCAGGCGATGGAGAAGATTTTCAAACACCTCCAGCAGGAAAAGTTCCGCAGATTTCTGAGACAGTCGCAGACGGCTGCGCAAATTGAAGATTTACTGAAGGAGGCGGACGTGAACCCGTCCCTGTGAGTGTGGCGGCGGAGCCGGTTATATGCAGACAGGCGAGACAACGCAGAAGGCGGTTTGCGAGATTGAGGTAGAGATAAGAAATGCGGACGGGCTTCATATGCGGCCTGCGATGCAGTTCGTGGATATCGCCAGTCAGTATCAGGCCTCGATAAGCGTCAGCAACACCCAGACGAGCGTGGACGGCAAGAGCATTATGCAGATGAGCATGCTGGCGGCGACATACGGGACCCGGCTGAAGATAAAGGCGGAGGGTGTGGATGCGAGAGCGGCGGTTGAGGCATTGCAGGAGCTTGTGGAGGTGAAGAAGTTCGGGGAGCCGACGCCGGAAGAGAAGAGTCGGCAGGTGCAATGATTTTGGTTTGCAGATGGAGATAAAAAAAGGCGTAGCTGTTTCGCCGGGGATTTCGATAGGTAAATGTCTGGTTATCGATGCGGAGGACTATCGGATACCGCGGCGGTCGATACAGCCGTCGCAGCGTTTTACGGAAACGCAGCGAGTGCGCAATGCGTTCAGGGACGCCATAGAGGAGCTGACGCAGCTGCA
>CAYUIL010000213.1:0-3633 GCA_964444715.1 uncultured Pirellulales bacterium
CGTCTTGAAAAGACCGGGCAAGAAAATGCAAAACGATTCAGCCATAATTGGCTAAAAACAGAAACTTACGCTGATATTCCTACTCTTTTAGATGAAGATGTATATACATTTCTTCATAACCACGTCGATTTCAGCACATAACCTTATATCGTGGCATCATAGAAATACGCAGAAATCCGGTGCCACCACACTAACCCCGTTAGATAGGGAAGCGGCATCTCACGGGTTGAATTTCTTGCCGTGAAAGTCGGGGGCCGAAATCGGCCCCACGTTCCTACTTCGCTTACGCTACGCTGGACCCCCACCAAAAGAGTGTGAGGGCAGGCGAGTCGGCGGGAGCAACCCCCTAATAAATTAGGGGGCTAAATTTTTTGTTTTGTTTATTGACGTAACCAATTCTACGGCGAAGGGACGATTCATCAAAACAAAATCGTTTGTCAAAACCCTTCGTCCATAATCGTCCAACAAAACCTTTATTTCGCAGGGCCGACTGCGCGGCCATTTTGTAATATCGCACAATCAGGCCGAGGTCCTTCGTCGTATAATCGGCGACGATATGCACGTGATTGGAACACACGGCAAGGGCATATATTTTCTGGCCAATCTCATTTGCCTTTGTATGAATTGCATCTTCGATGGTTTTACGTTGTTGTTGTGTGAGTTTGACAGGGTCTTTGGTTAGTTCCCGTTCATTGATATTGGCCAGAGGCGTATTTACACCGAGGGTAACACCATCTTTTACGTATCCATGTTCATCACCCTGCAACCATGTGCCGTAGGTTGTCCACGTCAGTAAATATCCCAATGTATTTGGCATATTCGAATTATACCTTCCGATTAAAATTTAGCCCCTCAATTTATTGAGTGGGTTACTTGAACCCCTTGACGTTAAGTGATACGCCGGGCTTTGCAAGTCAAAATAAGCGCCTTTGGCGTCTTGACAGGGCGTTGGGTTATGCGTATATTTAGTTGTTTACTGGCCTGAACTAAGACCATTGTTGGTGGACGGATTTTGAAAGGAAAACTTATGAAACTCGACCGTAAGTTGAGGATGGGAATGGTAGGGGGAGGGCCTGGGGCGTTTATAGGCGACGTGCATCGCAAGTCGGCCCGATTAGACGGCGAAATTGAGCTTATCGCCGGGGCGTTCGATATCAATCCTGAAAAATCAAAACAGATGGGTAAAGAGCTTGCCCTTGACCAGACCCGCGTTTACGGCACATACACGGATATGATAAAAGAGGAGCTGAAACTGCCTGACGATGAGCGGATTGACTTTGTGGCGGTTGCGACGCCGAATAACTGGCATTTTCCGATTGCGAGGGATTTCCTGAAGGCGGGTTTCCACGTGATGTGCGAGAAGCCGATGACGATTACCTCACAGGAGGCCAAGCAACTTGCCGTGCTTGTGAAAAAGACCGGGCTGGTTTTCGGCCTGATGCACAATTACACCGGCTACCCTATGGTGAAGCTTGCCAAAGATATGGTCAAAAAGGGCGACATCGGCAAGATTCGCAAGGTCGTGGTGCAGTACCCGCAGGGCTGGCTTGCGACCGCGCTTGAGAGGACCGGCAGTATGCAGGCAAGCTGGCGGACCGACCCCAAACAGAGCGGCGCGGGCGGCTGCGTCGGCGACATCGGCACGCACGCGGCAAACCTCGCCGAGTATATCACGGGACTTAAAATCACGCATATCTGCGCGGAGCTAACGACGTTCGTCAAGGGCCGTCGGCTCGATGATGACGTAAACTGCCTGATTAAGTTCAATAACGACGCAAAGGGCATCCTGCACGCCAGCCAGATTTCGATAGGTGAAGAGAATAACCTGGCTATCTGGGTCCACGGCGAAAAGGGCAGCTTGGAGTGGCATCAGGAGAATCCGAATTATCTGCACACAAGGGCGATGAACGCTCCGGAAAAGGTTTGGAAGCGTGGCAACAGCTATATCGGCGAATACAGCGCCAACGCGGGCAGGAACACGCGTCTGCCGTTCGGGCATCCGGAGGCCTTCTTCGAGGCATTTGCGAACAATTACCGCAACTTCGCCGAGACGGTCAAGTGCTCGATAGCGGGCGAAAAGCCCGGCAAGCTTGCGCTGGATTTTCCGGGCGTTAATGAGGGCGTTCGAGGGATATTGTTTATTGAGACGGTTGTCGCAAGCGCAAAGAGCAAGCAGAAATGGACGCCGATGAAAAAGTAAAAAGAGCACAAGGGCATAAGTTACAAGAGCACAAGTAAAAAGTCAGTGTGAGTCAGTGTTTTAGTCAGTGACAGTCAGTGTTTTAAGGAGAAGAAAAATGGCAAGACCTGTAACGTTATTCACGGGGCAATGGGCCGACCTGACGCTTGACGTTCTGGCCCAGAAGGCGGCGAGCTGGGGATACGACGGGCTGGAGCTGGCGTGCTGGGGCGACCACTTCGATGTCGATAAGGCGCTTGCCGACGACAAGTATTGCGAGGGCCGGCACAAGATATTGAAGAAGCACGGGCTGAAAGTGTTTGCGATATCGACGCACTTAGTCGGCCAGGCGGTGTGCGACAGAATCGACGCCCGGCACAAGGCGATATTGCCGCCTGACGTCTGGGGCGATGGCGACCCGGAAGGCGTTCGCCGCAGGGCGGCACAAAAACTCATCGATACGGCAAAAGCGGCGAAGAAATTAGGCGTCAAGGTGGTCGTCGGCTTTACGGGCAGCTCGATTTGGTCCCTTTTGTATACTTTTCCGCCGACACCGGCGGATATGATTAAGGCGGGGTATAAGGACTTTGCAAAACGGTTTACGCCAATCCTCAATATTTTCAAGAACCAGGGCGTCAAGTTTGCGCTGGAGGTTCACCCGACGGAAATCGCGTTTGATATCGCATCGGCGCAGCGTGCGCTTGAGGCGGTGAAGAACCACCCGGCATTCGGTTTCAACTATGACCCGAGCCATTTCGGTTATCAGGGCGTCGATTACGTGAAGTTCATTCGTATGTTCCCCGGCCGGATTTTCCACGCCCATATGAAGGACGCGTGGTGGGGTCACGGCGACGGGACGGTGGGTGTTTTCGGCGGACATACGGAGTTTGCCGACCCGAGAAGGTACTGGGACTTCCGCTCAATCGGTCACGGCGACATTCGGTTCGAGGATATAATTGTTGCGTTGAACGACATCGGCTATCAGGGGCCGCTATCCGTTGAGTGGGAAGACAGCCGGATGGACCGCGAGCACGGCGCCAAAGAGGCCTGCGAGTTTATCAAGAAGGCGGACTTCAAGTCATCGCAATTAGCGTTTGACGCACAGTTTGAGAGATAAAAACCACACCGATTGTTGTTGATAATTGATGATTGATTATTTTTGCATTTGTGATGGGGGTTAAAAATGTCGTGCGCAAAAAAGAGAAGTAAAGTTAATCGTCGGGATTTTTTGAGAACAGCGACCGGAATGGCGGCGGGCGCGATAGCGTTTCCCTATATCGTTCCTTCTTCGGTGTTCGGCGCCGATGGGGCGGTTGCCCCGAGCAATCGGCTGCTGGTGGGTATGGTCGGGGTGGGCTCTCAAGGCACGTGGGATATGCGGGGATTTTTAAGCGAAGACGACTCGCTGGTTGTGGCCGTCTGTGACGTTGACGAGAGACATCAGAAGGTGGCCA
>CAYUIL010000214.1:0-3613 GCA_964444715.1 uncultured Pirellulales bacterium
AGGCCAGCTTGCTTATGCACAGCTATGAAGGTTTCAGTGAGACCGGCAGGATAAAAGGAGCATATGCATGAGGATAGTATTGTTGGGTGCTCCCGGTGCCGGCAAGGGTACGCAGTGCAAGTATATAGTGGAAAGATACGGTTTGCTGCATCTATCGAGCGGCGATATCCTCAGACGTCACAGAGTGAGAGGGACCGAGCTGGGCAGGAAGGCCCAGAGTTATATGGATTCCGGAGAGCTTGTGCCGGATGATGTTATTATCGAGATGATGATTGGTGAAATCGGCAGGGCGCCTGCCGGCTATGTGCTGGACGGTTTTCCTCGCACGGTAAAGCAGGCGGCCGGCCTTGATAAGGCGCTCGGCGGCAAGGGTGAAAAGATAGACGCGGTTTTGAATCTGAGCGTGGATGAGGATGTGATTGTCAGAAGGATAACGGGCAGACGGATTTGTCCGAAGTGTGCCGCGGTTTATCACATTGAGAATTTAAGACCTCGTGTTGACGGGGTATGCGATAAAGACGGCAGCAAACTTGTTCAGCGGCCGGATGATACGGCTGAAGTGGTGGTTACGCGGCTGAAGAATTATAATGAGCAGACGGCGCCTTTGGTTGATTATTATGGACGTCAGAATACCGTTTGTACAATAGACGCCAACGGGGACGCGGTAGACGTGAAGGAGCTGATATTCAGCAAACTGGACTCTTTGGTGTGATGTGTGGATTTTTGGATGGCTATAACGCTTCGCAGTCGACGTGAAATTGAATTGATGCGTGATGCAGGCGCCGTTGTAGCCGATGTTCTTTCAAAATTGCAGGAGATTGTCAGGCCCGGGGTGAGCACGATCCAACTGGACGATGTGGCGGCAAGAATGGCGGAACAGGCAGAAGCCCAGCTACTGTTCAGGGGAGTGCGAAATCCGAGTGCCCGGACGCTGTTTCCCGGTGCGATTTGCGCGTCGATTAACGAGCAGGTGGTTCATGGGATACCGTCGGATGATGTCAAGCTCAGGGAAGGCGACATTTTGAGTATTGATTTCGGCGTGCGGCTTCGCGGGTATTGTGGCGACGCTGCCATTACGGTTGCCATCGGTGAGGTGTCTGAGGAAAATCGCCGGTTGATAGATGTTACCAGGCAAGTGCTTGAGACGGCGATAGCCAGGGCGGCACCGAGGATTCGCTGGAGCAGTATAGCGGGCGAAATGCAAAGGTTGGCCGAATCAGCCGGGTTTTCAGTGGTAAGAGAGTTCGTCGGGCACGGAATCGGTGGCCGGATGCACGAGGAACCGCGGGTGCCGAATTTCGTCAGTTCGGAGCTTTTGGCGGATGACATCGTCCTGGCCGAAGGGATGGTGCTGGCGGTTGAGCCGATGATTAACAGCGGCACCAGCGATGTTCGAACGTTGAAGGATGGCTGGACGGTTGTAACCAGAGACGGAAAGTGCTCGGCCCATTTTGAACATACGATAGCGATAACCGGCGATGGATGTGAGGTGTTGACGGCAAAGTAGTTTATGACCAAAAAGGATGCGATAAGGCTGCAGGCAGAGGTGACCGAGGCGCTGCCGAATGCGATGTTTAGAGTCAAGCTTGAGAACGGACATCGAATTCTGGCGCACGTTTCGGGTAAAATGAGGATGCACTTTATCCGGATACTGCCCGGCGATACGGTCACCGTTGAGATGTCGCCTTATGACCTGAACAGGGGCCGGATAGTTTTGCGTAATTAGATGACCGGTTGAGTTCCCGCCATACGATGGGCGGGCAAATGTTTTGCAAGGCGGATTTTGGCAATGAAAGTCAGAAGTTCGGTAAAACGTATTTGTGAGAACTGCAGGATTGTGCGTCGCAGGGGCGTTGTGCGTGTGATTTGCAGCAACCCCCGTCACAAGCAGCGACAGGGGTGATTTGCGTGCACAAGCCAGTTACGGCCTGAAGGAAGTTAATAAGGAGCTGATATGCCGCGTGTCGTTGGTGTTGATATTCCCAATCAAAAGGCGATGTGGATTGCGCTGACCTATGTTTACGGTATAGGCAGGCACACCGCTGAGGAGATTCTCAAAGAGGCGAAGGTCAATAAGGATGCCAAGGCGGGCAAGCTGACGGAGGATGAGCTGAGCCGAATCACCCAGATTATCGAGCGCAAATACGTGGTCGGGGGGCAGCTCCGCAGACAGACGGCTCAGAATATCGCCCGCTTGCGTGACATTTCCTGTTACAGGGGTATTCGCCACAGAAAGGGGCTGCCTGTTCGCGGTCAGCGGACGCGAACCAACGCCAGGACGCGTAAAGGGCCGAGGAAGACGGTGGCCGGGAAGAAAGGCGTGAAAGAGGTGCATTGATAGTTATTTTGTTTTTCATAATGCCTGTTTTGTTTTGACGCTTGGGGTATTAGAACAATGGCGAATGTCGGAAAACGTAAGGTCAGGAAGAACGTGGCAAAGGCGGTCGTTCACATAAAGGCGTCGTTCAATAATACGCTGATTACAGTGACGGACACGGACGGGGATACGCTTTGCACAAGTTCGGCCGGTTGCGTGGGCTTCAAGGGTGCGCGTAAGAGCACGCCGTTTGCTGCCCAGCAGGCGGCACAGCGTGCCGCCGGTGCGGCTATGCGCAACGGTGTCCGCGAGGTCGAGGTGAAGGTGAAAGGCCCTGGTCCGGGGCGGGAATCTGCGATTGCCGCATTGCAGCAGGCGGGGTTGCGGATTTCGTCGATTGAAGATGTAACGCCGCTGCCTCATAACGGGTGCCGGCCGCGCAAACGCAGGCGAGTGTAGGTTTTTTAGTGTGGTTGTTGGTGAGTGAACAGTGGTCTGTCTTAGAGAATATTAGGAGCTTGGTTAGAACAAATGGGACGTTATCTCAGTTCATCTTGTAAGCATTGTCGTCGTGAAGGCATCAAGCTGATGCTGAAGGGCGGCAGGTGTGAAACGGCGAAGTGCCCGGTGGAGAAAAAGCAGCGGAGTTTGGCGCCTGGGATGCACGGCTGGCGCAGGGGCCGGTCGAGCGAATACGGGGTTCGGCTTCGTGAAAAGCAGAAGGTCAAGCGGTACTACGGGATTATGGAACGGCAGTTTATGCGGTATTTTCACCAGGCCGAGAGATTGAAAGGCAACACCGGTGAGACGCTGTTGCGACTGTTGGAGAGACGGCTTGATAACGTGGTTTACAAGTTGAATTTCGCGGCGTCGCGGAAGGCGGCCCGGCAGTTGGTTACTCACGGACATATATATGTCAACGGACGCAAGGTTGATTTGCCGGACTACAGCGTTGATGTGGGCGACAAGATTATGGTCAAAGGTTCAGAAAGAAGCGTCAAGAAGATTAAGCAGCAGTTGGACCTGAACCCGAGTTTTACGACACAGGGCTGGTTACAGTTGGACCGTGCCAAGCCGGAGGCGACGGTCGTGGCGCTGCCGACAAGGGATGACGTGCAAATCCCGGTCGAAGAACAATTGGTTGTTGAGTTCTGTTCGAGGTAGTTTTGGGCTGGCTGATTTGGTTGCGGTCCGGCTGTTAATGAAAACTGGATGGTGGTAGTTGAATCTGAGGAGACCTGTATGCGAATTACATGGCGTGGTCTTGAGTTACCGACGCGTGTCGAACGCGATAAG
>CAYUIL010000215.1:0-3610 GCA_964444715.1 uncultured Pirellulales bacterium
GCCCAAAGGCATTACCAGAGACCAGATTGATTCAAACGAGCCGATTTTGCTCTACCCGGGTGAAATAGAAGCGGATTGGGTATGGACTTGTCCGCCGATAGGCGTGACTTGTCCGCCGATAGGCGTGACTTGTCCGCCGAAAGGCGCGATTTATCCGCCGGTAGGCGCGACTCGTCCGCCCGGGCGGATTGGCCGGAATGTGACCATTTTTGCCCTGTTCGATACGGACGAGTTAATGGATGCTATTGATGATATTTATCCGCCGACAGGCGTGAATGGCCGGGTCGAGCTTGCAGTTGTCGGCCAACTAAAAACCGGCCAGTATTTCTTCGGCACCGACACTATCAGGATAACTTGTCCGCCTGGGCGGATTTGTCCCGGCCGTTGGCCCTGGCACCGTCCCGGGTGGGACTACAGGTGAACTTGTCCGCCGTAGGCGGAATCGTTGGTGTCAAAGTCCGCCTGCCCTGCGTAGCTCAACGAGCGAAGCAGGGTGTCTAAAAAAATCTCAGCGGTCTCTGCGGTGAAAATTTCGTGTCTTACCTGCCCCTGCAAGCAGTAGGCAGGGGGTGTCTTTGTGGTGGGGTTGTTATTTTACCAGTTTTGCAATTTGGCGGAATTGCGGATGGTCGGCGGTTCTCAACAACTCAAACAAGGCCATTTCGGTAGAGCTTAGACGGGCGCCTTCCTCGGCCATCCTATCCAAGCCGATTTGCCTGTTGGCTTGCGTCCTCGATGAGACCGCGTCGGCAATCACATCAACCTCGAAATCTTTCTCTATCAGGTCAACAGCCGTCTGATATACGCAGACGTGCGCCTCTATCCCGCACAGCATTACTTGTTTGCGACCCAACTCCTCTAATTTGCTGTTAAATTCTTCGCAGCCGGTGCAACTAAAGCTTGATTTGTTTACTGGTTCGCAGCCGCCCAACAGCTCCGCTATCTCCGGCACGGTCGGCCCAAGGGCGGCAGGGACCTGCTGGCACCACAAAATGGGTATATCTAAGATTTTGGCAGATTGAATGAGTATGCGGATATTCTTGAAGAGGGTAACTTTATCGTGCATCGATTCGGCGAGCTTGCCCTGAACGTCCACAACGAGTAAACAACAATCCTTTTCGTTTAGCATCTCTGTATGCTAAGTAGCGGACAAATTTAGCCCCGCAATTTATTGCGTGGGTTCTCCTTATCTATTTATGACCACTAACGACGATATTCAAATCCACCCGCACCTGCTCCGAAGGGCTTTCCGGCACGGCTGCAACCACTTTCTCGCCCGAGGTAAGGGCGGGTTTGGGAATGGCGAGCAACTCAGGATAGGTCTTGTCCTGAAGCGCCAGCAATTTGCGGTCGGGCATCAGCCGTTCCGCGCTATTCAACACTGCAAAATCCTTTGCCAGCTTTACGCGGTCGTTCAGAGTATCCTTTTTCGCAACGTCGGTAATCTGCTCGGGCCGAACCTGTTCAATAGCCACATATTTTCCGACGTCATCTGTATGCACCATAAACGTCGCTGAATCGAACTTTGACCACACTGTTGCCAAATCAGAAACAAGCGTCTCCAGGCCGCTCCTGCTGCAAAGCACCCTGTAAATGCTTCGGCTGCGCCCATCCTTCGTAACCTCGTAACTCAGCCAGGGGCTTTCATCCAGCAGCTTATTGACGAAAGCATCAACGGCAACAAAATCCGCGGTCTGCAACTGCAAAGAATAAAGGCCGACGCCCGCTTTATCCTCAGCGGCAACGGTTCTTCCCGTCTCTACAGGCAACACCTCCGGTTTAACAGCCGGCTGCACCGCAACGCTCGGCGACATCGCCTTTGGGGAACTCACAATCCTGTAAACCACGGCGCCCATAAGCCCAAAAAGCCCAATCATCATCGCCGCCGCCAAAACCTGACGTGCAAGCAGATGCTGCTCCCCCCGCCGCCGCTCAATATGCTCCAGTTCCTCCGCACCGGCCGACCGGCTGCGCAACAGCTCCTTTATCCCTGAAACCAGCTCCGCTGGCGGCTCCGCAGGCGGCAAAGAAGAAACCAGCATCCGGCATCTCTCAAGCTGGCGCAGCCGCCGCGCTATCGTCTTGTCCTCGCCAATAAGCCGCTGCACCTCTGCGCAGTCCTGCGACGACAGCTCACCGTCGAGGTAACTATTCAGCAATTCCTCTATCCCTGGGTCCTGCTCAAAATTCATAAGGCCTCCAAAATCCGCCTCAACGCAGCCCTGGCCCGACTTAGCCGGCTCTTGACCGTCCCAAGCTCAACCCCCAGCACGTCCGCGATTTGTGCGTAATCCATTCCTTCGATATCCCTCAGGACGATGACCGCCCTGTGTTCATCTTCAAGTTTGCCGATGGCCCTTTGAATAAGCTCACATAATTCTCTGTTCTCGGCGACCTGGGCCGGGTCCGGCGTCTTGTCATCCCGCAGAACCGCTGCCAGCACCTGCCGGGCCTGGTCGCCGCCGCCAGCCGATTCGGCGTCAAGCGAGGCAAACACGACCGCCGCCCTTCTTTTGCAGTAATTCAGCGTCAGGTTCACCGCTATCCGAAACGCCCAGGTGTAAAAGGAGCTGCGGCTCTCAAATCCATCAATGTTCTCTATAATTTTGACAAACGTATCGTTTGTAAGTTCCGCGGCGTCATCAGGATTTGCGCAAATCTTCAATATGAGGTTATAGATGCGGCCCTGGTATTTGCCAATCAGCCGTTCGACGGCCCCGGCGTCGCCATCCCTCCACCTTTGAACCAAAACCGCATCCTCAACGTTTATATGCCGCCCTTGTGCCACTCATTTAGCCCTTATCAGACCTGCTTCAAACCCAAAGATTCCCCCGCAACGCGAACCGCCGCATATAATTACAGATTAGCCCTCCTCGGTCAAACGAATTCGCACCCGCCCCCCTGCCGGGGGTTTTCCTCCCCCGATGCGGACGGGTAAATTATTGGCCTGCTCGGCCCTAAAAAACAACCGGGGCCTGCAACACCTGTTGGCGCTGCAGGCCCCGAAAAAGTTCACACAAGCTGTTAAACTACGGCCAGAGTACCGGCGCGGCCAGCCACCGCTGCGCCAGTAGAGCATAGTCGCCAAAGTTGACCGCCTCCGGTGTGCTGCCCTTGAAGTTGGCGACATTCCTGAAAGGCACATAGCCCGTGCCTTTGGTCCCCAACCAGCCAATTTCCGCCTGCGACAAGGCGTAGTCGTAAACCCTGAAATCATCTATCTTGCCGGCCCACGGCTCGTCCTTGTCGATGCGTCTTTTGCCGATGCGGAACGACTCAATCGGGTAGGCCCTGCCAAACATAGGCGCGGCAGTCTGGTTCGTCTCTGCAATCAACTCGCCATTATGATAGATGCGCATCAAGTTGGCGTCGGTGTCCTTGACGAAGGCATAGTGGTTCCAGCCGTCTCCAAAATCGCTCCATTGCAGTCCTTTCTCTGAAGCGGATACCTCATTTACCTCCGACTTATTATCGCTGCCAATGAATCCTGCGACGAAGCGGGCATACGGCGGGTCCGAAGTTACCGGACACTCAATCTCCACGACCTCGTTCTCATCGGTCGCCTCGTTAAAGTCCTGGAAGACACTGACAAGCCGGGGCCACAATCCGG
>CAYUIL010000216.1:0-3608 GCA_964444715.1 uncultured Pirellulales bacterium
ATATCCCCGCTGATATCGCCGGTGTAGATTGAGCCGTCCTCGCTGTACAAACCAACGGCCTTCCAGTTCGCGGCCGTGGCGGTAATCGTGCCGCTAATATCGCCCGTTTCTATATCGCTTTCTCCACCAGTGGTGCACAAACCATAGGCATACGGGCCGTTGTTCACCTCGGCAGTAATCGTCCCGTCAATATCGCCGGTTACTATCGAGCCGGCCCACAAACCAGCGGCATAAGACGTCTCGGCCCACGCGGTAATCAGGGCGGTGCTGCCAATATCACCGGTTTCTATCGAGCTGGCGCTCAAACCATACGCACCGGAACCAGTTGTCATCTCAGCAGAGATTGAGCCGTTAATCGCCCCGGTGGTGATAGAATCATCGGCGTATAAACCGTAGGCGCTTCCTACCGCCTCACTCATAGCCGTAGCAGAGATTTCGCCATCAATATCGCCAACGTATATCGAGCCGGCATCGCTGAACAAACCATAAGCATAGTCATACCCGGCCCAGGCAGTAATCTCGGCAGTGCTGCCAATACTATCAATTGTCAAATCGTCACCGGCAGCTACGCCATAGGCATAGGAACCGGTGGTCGCCGTGGCGGTAATCGTCCCATCAATCGCACCGATGGTGTTGAAGAGGTTACTGCACACACCATAGGCCTGGTCTGTCTCGGCCGTGGCGGTAATCTCGGCTGTGCTGCCAATACCGCCGCTAATCGCCAAATTCGAGTCGGACCACAGTCCATAAGCATTGGAACCGTTGTTCACCTCGGCGACAATAGTCCCATTAATCGCTTGGATTTCCATCTCGCCCCCGCTGTACAAACCATAGGCATGGTCTGTCTCGGCCCATGCGGTAATCTCGGCTTCGTTGCCAATACTATCAGTTGTCAAATCCGAACCTGCACCTATGCCATAGGCATAGGAACCTTCGTTCACCTCAGCGGAAATCGTCCCATTAATCGCGCCGGTGGTGAGATTGCCATCGCTGTACAAACCAGCGGCACTATCATCGCCATCCAAGGCCCATGCAGTAATCTCGGCATCGCGGTCAATATTACCAACTACCATATCCAAATGGGAATACAGGCCATACGCCTCGGAACCGGTGGTCGCCGTGGCGGAAATCGTGCCGTTAATATCGTGGGTGGTGAGCGAACCGAGGCTGTACAAGCCGTAGGCATAGCTAGTCCCGGCCGTGGCGGTAATCTCGGCATCGCTGCCAATATCACCAACCGTCAAATCCCCATCGGCGCCTATGCCATAGGCATAGGAACCCACGTTCACCTCGGCGGAAATCGTCCCATTAATCGCGCCGGTAGTGAGATTGCCGTCGCTGTACAAACCGCCAGCACTGGCTGCGCCATCCTGGGCCCATGCGGAAATCACGGCATCGTGGTCAATATTACAAACGTCCATATCCGAATAGGCATACAGGCCATAGGCATAGGAACCGGTGGTCGCCGTGGCGGAAATCGTGCCGTTAATATCGTGGGTGGTGAGCGAACCGAGGCTGTACAAGCCGTAGGCATAGTTAGTCCCGGCCGTGGCGGTAATCTCGGCGGTGCTGCCGATATTGCCGTCGATTACCATATCCGAAACGGAATACAGGCCATACGCAGCGGAACCATCCGCCGTGGCGGTAATCCCCCCGTTAATCTCGCCGGTGGTGAGCAAACCACCGCTGGCCAAGCCAAAGGCATCAGAGTTGTGGGCCGTGGCAGTAATCTCGGCTGTGCTGCCAATATTGCCGTCAACGGTCAAATTCCCATCGGCATACAGGCCATAGGCATAGTCGCCCTGAGTCGTGGCGGTAATCGTGCCGGTAATATCGCCGTCGATTAATATCGAACCATCGCTGCTGAGCCCCATAGCGTTACTGCCGCCTGAGGTGGCGGTAATTGTGCCGGTAATATTGTCGGTGGTTATCCCTCCGCCAGAATAATTACAACGCAAACCATAGGCCCCGTCGTAGCCGCCTCCGGTTATGGCCATAATCGACCCGCCGATATCGCCGGTGGTTATGGAGCCGGTCCTGGTGAACAAACCAATGGCCTTCCAGTACCCGGCCGTGGCGGTAATCTCCCCATTAAGCGCGTCGGTGGTTATTGAGCCGTCATCGGTGTACACAGCATAGGCATGTTCGTACCCCGACCTGGCGAAAATAACACCACCGCTGCCGAACTCGCCGCTGATTACGACGTTGCCGCCATCACCAAAGAGACCATAAGCATCATTTTGGGTGGCAATGGCGCTAACCGTGCCGAACTCACTGCCGGTCGCCGGCCGGACTTCGCTTCCGGAAAGACCGCAAACATCCGAAATGCCAGTTGCATATTCGCTATACGTTGCCCCGGCATCGGAGCAGAACAGGGCGAGGCAGAAGACCAGCACAGCCGCCACCGTCCAAAACCGCCCCCAACAATATGACATCTTCACAGTTTTTACTTCCCTTCCATTCATAATCTATTCCTCTCAAAAAAATACCCAAATACAAATTTTGGATTTTCCACGCAAACATTAAATTTTAACAAGGAAACACAACGACAACCGAATCCACGTCGATTCACGCTCTCCAAGTGGCCACATTATATAAATACCACTTCCCTTCATTTTGCGCTGCCCTCAAACACTCCATTTCGTCCTACAGCGTTTCACCATTTGCAGGGCACCTATTCAACGTCCTGTTCACAGTGACAATCAGGCACATCGGTTTTCACGCAACCTCCATGCTGCAAAACCTTTTCGACTCAACTCGCAGATTAGCACGCTGAAAAGCGAACTACTTCCCAAGTCAATCGCAATTACAATAACGAGACCTTATTGGCTCGAACCCTGAACCTTCTGACCACTACGCTGGTGCCATAACCAATGAACCTACTGTCCCGGATTCGCACCGCGAGCATAGAACATAATGGCGACAATAATGTTTGTCAACAGTTCAAATAAAATTTTTTTTGATTCCTTGCCTGTTATTTTCCCCCACGAGGGCTGCGTTGTAGAAGCCCGTGGTGAAGGCAGTGAGGCTCAAATATTGGCCTGGGCTTACAACAGCCAGGAAAATACAGCCGATACAGTAATTTGCGCTCCAGGTAAAGTCCGGGTATTAGCAGACCAAGGCAGCGAAGCCAGAATCAAATCCCGAGCCGGCTGGCGGGGTGACGCGGAATCTATCAATAAAGCCACGACCCAGATTTACGCCAGTGATGTCAAGGTTGATGTTTCGAGTCTCTACCCTGGACAGGGAATTTGGGCATACGCGGAAGGTGCTGAAAATCCACGCGTACCCGCTCATTATTGTATGACCGTTGATGGTGAAGTTGCGTTGACCGATGGCGACGCGGTCTTGATTATTCAAGACTACAGCAACCGTAAGGATTGTCCGGAATGTCCTGATTGCCCCTGCGGAGGAGGAGAGGTTCCGGCTCCTGTCGCGCCCCTGGCCCAGTTCGCAACCCCGAGAATAGAGGGCTGTCCGGGACTGATGCTGGCGGCGGCGATGCAGGAAGACCCGACGACCAAAAATATCCCGGTGATATTTCTGACCTGCCTAACGAAAAAGACACAGCAGATTGGGTCGCCGTATTACGATGCTGCCAAGTACGC
>CAYUIL010000217.1:0-3591 GCA_964444715.1 uncultured Pirellulales bacterium
ACGATTGTCGAGGAGGGATTGATAAACATCCAGACCTTCGGGGTCGTCGGTGGCGACGTTGCCCAGCAAAACGAGGGTAGCGTCAACCTGCTTTCTTGCAATCTTAAACGCCTCAATTACACCCTGCGGGTCTTTCCAGCGGTCAAACCGAGATATCTGAACAACAAGTGGCAAATCAGTAGGGATGTCATAATGTTTCAGCCGCTCATCCATTTCCTTTTCAGTGAGTTCTTTATTTTTGATGGTGAAAGGATTTATGGCGGGCATAAAAAAGAGCTGCGGCGTATCAAGCTTTCTGCGATAATCCTTCAAAGTGAAAATCACCGCATCATACTTTTCAACGACCGGCATCAGATAATCCCAGAGCTGTTTATGCGGACTGGTCAGGTCCAGGTGACATCGCCAGACCCACGGCCCTGCCTTTTTATAATGTTCAATCATCGGGAGCGGCTGGGGGTCATGAACTATTACCATATCATGATCAAGATGATTTCGGACAGAGTTTTCATAAACAACCTCTTCATAAAGCTCTTTCTTTCTGCTGCTGAGATTTATATCCGCTCCCTGCAGCGCGTTATGCATTTTTTTCGTGATACCGAAATAATCGGGAGAGCCCTGCATCACGCGCCAGCCGGTTTTGATACCTACACTGTTCATTAACAACGACAGAGACGACAATAACTCCGCCACACCGCCGCCATAATAGGTCGAATTCACATGCACGACATGAAGACCCTGAAGCTGCTCGGCCTTTGATGCGATTCTGGAGACGCTTTCCTCTCCTATCAGCGGGACATAATCGTCCAGCTTCACGATTTTAAACTGCCCCATCATCACAAAACCTGCCTTTCTTCTGCATCTTAAGTAAAAATTTGCGAAAACACTGCCATTACAACCTTCTTTTGTAGTTTAATAAGCCGGGGCTATGAAATACAGTAATTCCTTAATTTAAATCGGGCAAAAACTCAGCGTCCCGGATTACAGCATCGAGAACACCGCTTCACAGAAGTTCACAGTTAAATAACTACAACAGGTCAACGGGGTCGATGTCGACTGCGACGGTAACGGCGGGGCGAAGCACAGGGGCTTTGCGAAGAGTCGAGAATAGCTGGTGCAGGATTGTTGCCTGCGGGGCTTTAATTTGAATCCGAATCCGGTGAAATGTTTGTATCCGGGTAATTATTGCCGGCATCGGCCCTTGAACCTTTACCTGCAATCGCTCGTCGGCCACAATACGGTCAATCCTTTCCCGGAGCAAATTGGCGGCCTGTTCGAGCTTTTCGTAGGTCCTGTCCCGAAGGGTAATCAGGGCTAATCGCCAGAATGGGGGCAGGTTGCAGTTCTGCCGGTGCTTTAATTCTTCTTTGACGAAGCCATCGAAATCGCCTTTGAGAGCAAACTGAATCGCGGGCTGATTGGCCAAGAAGGTCTGAACGAAGACGACGCCTTTTTTGGCAGACCGCCCTGCCCGCCCGGCCACATGGCTAATCAGTTGAAACGTCCGCTCATTGGCCCTGAAATCGGGCAAATAAAGACAAGTATCCGCGCTGATGATGCCTACAAGCGTAACGTTGGGGAAATGCAGACCCTTGGCTAACATTTGAGTGCCAGCCAGAATGTTGATGCGGCCTTCGCTGAAATCCTGGAGGATGCGATAATAGTCGGCCCCTTTCATTGAGTCGCTATCAACCCGTGCGACGCGCGCCTGGGGAAATCTTCGGGACAATTCTTCTTCGAGGCGTTGTGCGCCGAGGCCAATCATAATCATTGACTTGCCGCAGAGGGGACATTTTTCGGGGACGAGTGTCTGTGAGCCGCAGTAATGGCAGATTGCGCGGCCGGTGCGTAGATGTTTGCCGGTGATTGTGGCGATTTGTGGCACGGCCATCTTGGGCGTGTCCCCACGGGCTGGAAGCCCGTGCCACTCTGTTTTGTGAAACGTCAGCGTTACGTCGCAGTTTCGACAGTGAAGTATATGTTTACAGGAGGGGCAGAATATGAAGTTGCTGTAGCCCCGGCGGTTCAAAAGCAAAATCGCCTGCTCGCCTTTTTCAAGCACCTCACCTAACTGCTTCGCAAGCGGTTCGCTGATAAGGGTAATCCCGTCGTGACCTGACGCGAAATCCCGCAAGTCCACCAGCCGCATCTCGGGAAACGGCAGATTCATCACCCTTTTAGGCAGCCGAACGATACTGAATATGTGTCCTTTGGTTTTGCAGTTCTGCAGCGTCTCTAACGAAGGCGTGGCGCTACCCAAAATGCAGTGCGTGTTGCACAATTGCGCACGCTTAATGGCGACGTCCCTGCCGTGGTAACGCGGGGCGGTATCCTGCTTGTAGCTCGACTCGTGCTCTTCATCGACTACGATGAGGCCGAGATTCGCCAACGGTGCAAAGACCGCCGAGCGTGCGCCGATTACGACGTTGGCCTCACCCGCTCTTATCTTCTGCCATTGCGTATTGCGCTGGGCGGCCGTCAAGCCGGAGTGCATTACCGCTATCCGTTCAAAGCGTGCGCTGAAACGCTGGACCGTCTGTGCGGTCAGCGCAATCTCAGGAAGCAGCACGATTGCGCTTTTACCCTTTTCGAGAACCTCGTCGATTGTCCTTATGTAAAGCTCGGTCTTGCCGCTGTCGGTAACGCCATAAAGCAATGTTACGCCGAATTTGCCTTCATTTATTCGGCTGGTTATGTTTGCGAGGGCCTTTTGCTGGTCTTCATTAAGGATGATTTTCTCCGGCCTTAACACCATACCTTCGGGCACGGCCGGCAGGGCCCTGAAGACCGTTCTTTTTGTAATTTTAACAATTTGCTTGTCGGCGAGGTTATTGACGGGGACACCAGTGCATCCGACCTGCTCAAGTAATCCCTCCAGCTCGACGGCCGTCTCCGGCTCGAACGCCATAAGCTCTCTTAACTGTTGCACAATCCGTTTTTGTTTTCCGCGTTTCAGTTCGCCGGCGACCTTTTCGATTTCATCCGGGCCAATCGCAAGACAGACGTATTTTTCTTTTTTTTCCCCTGCGCCTTTTTTTACCGCCGCGGGCACCATCGCGCCAAGCACGACCCCAAGTGGGCAGACATAATAATCGCTAATCCACCGCGCCAGCTCCATCAGCCCGGAATCCAGCAACGGCTCTTTATCGACGACATCTGATATTGTTTTGAGTTTATATTGTCCTGTCTGGCTTACATCCGTTTCGACACAGAATCCGATTTCGAGCTTGTTTGCCTTGCCGAAAGGCGTTTCGACCCTTTGGCCGATGTGCACCGGCCAGAGCTTATCAGGCACGAGATAGTCAAATTCAGAATCAACCCCCGCCTCAAATGCTACGCAGATGATATGGTTGGCGGGTTGCTTGGGTTCTTCTGTTTCAAACAAGCTGGCATTATCGTATTTTGTCATACGCGGTGATTATAACACGGACTGACACTGACTGAAACACGGACTGACACTGACAGTTGTGTGGTTTAGAGTTTGAACTGCTCGCTCGCCATTCGGCTGATGTGGTCAGCGATGGCGAGGCAGGCGGTTGCGGCAGGCGATGGGGCATTGAGCACGTGAATGGCGTTGCCGTGCGGCTCAATCAC
>CAYUIL010000218.1:0-3585 GCA_964444715.1 uncultured Pirellulales bacterium
CCAACAACAACCTTAGTCACAAAGCCGAGCGCCTTCAGTGCGTAAAGCACCAGCACGCCGAGGATAACCAACGACGATAAAATCGCAACGACCTTCAACCAGGGCCTGAACACAAACGTAAAAGCAAACCTTGCCGTGTAATTTCGTGGCAGGTCCTCAAATTCAACCATTTCCCGGCCGGCTGCCGCGACCGATTTCAAGGGCGAATCAACCGAGACAAGGCCGAAGAAAAATGGCGACACGGTCGAGTGGCAATCCTCGCATCGGCGGACTCCCAGCGACTGCGCCGTGGGCCTGACGTCGTGGGCAATCGGCCACATATAAGGCGCCGCCGTCTTGTGCTCAGCCGACGCAACTTGGCCCGCCTCATCCAGCGAATATAAGCTCCCCCCCGCTATATAAACTGGTTTTGCCCCCGCGGAAACTTTCGACGCCAGCAAGGTCAGAACTTTGGCAATATCCTCTTCCTTCAAACTCGGCCAATCACCGACTTTGGACAAAGCGCTCTTGGCAATGACCTTCGAGGTCGCAGTTTTGACGGTATCCATATCCAATGGCGTGATAGTATCGTTATTCATTGCCGCCCAGTATGCGGGCCAGAAAAGTTTGAATACACCGATTTTGCCGTCCTGTCCTTTTGCGAACACCGGATACGTCAGATGCGGCAGGACGTCGCCGGACTTGTTTGCACCCGATATGCCCAAAGCATGAGCCCTCGCCGTCTTTGTCCGGATTGTCTCATCTGAGGGCCACGGCCCGGAATGACACGCCGTGCAGCTTAGCTTGTCAAAATGAACGGGCGGGATACCCGGATGTGTCGGCACCGGCGCTGTAAACCGCCCGGCAACGGGCGTTTCCGCACCCTCGCCGAGGTGGCAGCCCTCACACGACGAGCTTGCCGCCAGTATATTATTGCTGTCACACGGCTCAGCGGCATACCCGCGTATAATGTTATGCTGCAGGCCGTTGCGGTGACAATCCACACACGTCAAACCGGCGGCAATATGGACATCTTCGTCCGTCATCCATTGTTCCGTCTTGCCGTCGCGAACATCAACGTTGGAATGACAGAAATAACATCGCTGCCTGGGCATTTCTTTAGGCACATCAAACCGAACCCAGTCATTGTGTTTGAATGCGTCCTTGTAGTATTCGACGGCCGGCGGCCTTGCCTTTGAATCGCCTGAAACAAACGGCGCCCTGAAATCATAGTTGGCCAGGCCCTTGGTTGTGCCGGTAACGTAAGCGAACTCACAGGAGGCCGTCGCCGCCCAGCGATAATTGCCGCGGATAACCTGTATAGCGTAACCGGCGGCACTGCCCATATCCTCACCCGGGCTTATGTTGTGACAGGCAAGGCAGTTTATCTCCAGTTGCCCCGTAATGGGGGCACGCAGTAATTCGTCGGGATTGTCGGTCTTGTCAACCATCTCGCCGATGCCGCCGCCGGGCATCTGCCGGCCGAAAAGCTGCAGGAACGCCATTGGCGTCAGGCCTATCTGCTCAGGCCTGAACGTCCCAGGCCAGCTCCTGTATGATAGCGCAATCTGAGTAGCGGCGGCCGGGTCGGCGAAAATCCACGGCTGACCATTGCGGCCCGGAGCAACGTTGGGGTCAACTGCGTTAAAATGCCAGCCCCCGCTGATTATATCGTAACTATGGCAGGCCCCGCAGGTCGCCTTCGTCGAGAAAGGCAAAACCGGCTCGTCCCCGGGATGAATCTGGTCCGGTTCCTTATCGGGTATCGGCTCGACAAGCAGCGGTATAAGGTGAATCGACGTCGTCCGGCTGCCGTCGGGGACATCGCCGAGATTCTCGTCCACACCGGCGATACCTGCCGTCGCCGAGATAACCACCAACACCAGCGACTTGGCCATCAATCCTTTTCTCAACGCTCGAACAATCCTTTTTAATCAGACCTTGAACTCTTCCGGCTTGAATTCGAGCTTGCAGCCCGCCTCAACCGCCTGATTGACCTTCAGAACCGTCACTGCACATTCGTAGGCAACCTCAGCCGGACAATTCAGCTTCTCTTTCCTGCGTATCGCGTTAAAGAAATTCTCCAGGTGCGGCTTGTGATATGGGTCTTTTAATTCGACTGCCAGCTTATATTCCTCAGGCGTAGGCGATTCGCGGACATCCACCAGCGCGCCTGTGTCCGATTCTTCCTCCTTCTTTTCAGGCGGCGCGAGAAGGTAACCCTGCTTGACCCATTTGGCCCAGTCAGGCGCCGATTTTTCGCGGTAAACCTGCCCTCTGCTGGATGCCTCGGATATGAGCAATGTACCCTCATCGCCCATAAAGACCTCGAAGTAACCCTGGCAACTGTTGGTGCTGATTGTCTCGTAAAACGCCCTGACGGTCCCCTTTTTGGTTTCGTAGGTGTAAAGGGCCATAACGGTGTCATACCACTCGTGGGTCGCCTTGTCGTAATAATCCGTCCCGCCGCTGGCAACGACGGATTTTGGCGGGACATCGAGGAACCAGTTATAAATATCTATCTGATGTGAGCCGAGGTCAACGATCGGCCCACCGCCGAGTCCCTTATACCATCGCCAGTCGCGGAATTGCTCCATCGACTTATAGCCGTATTTTGTCAGCGTCGCCTCGTCGATACCCTTGCCCTTCGGATAACCGCGAGTAGCCGGCTGCTTCGAACGGTTCCACTGGCCATTGATTGTCGTGATACGCCCCAGAATCGAGGCGTCTTTCAACAGTTTCTCATAACAAAATTTATATCGAGGATTACTGCGTCTTTGATGGCCTATCTGGAGCAGCTTGCCGGTTTCCTTCGCGGCAAGCACCATTTGTTTTGCCCCCTCCAGCGTATTCGACATCTCTTTCTCGCAGTAAACGTGCAGTCCCGCCTTGAGGCACGCAACCGTCTGCTCGGCGTGGCAGAAATCCGGCGTCGCAATAATAACCGCCTGCAGGTCCTTTTCCTTGTCTAACATCTCCTTGTAATCAACGTGATCGTTGTGCTCCTGCTTGTAGGCATTGAGAAACCGCGACTGGTTCTGTTGGTTCCACGCCGTCCATATATCGCACAGTGCCTTGAAGCGAACGCCGGGGATTTTCACCGCCGACTCAAGCAGGATTCTGCCCTGGTCGCCCACCCCGATTATCGCCACGTTTATGTCTTCCGGCTTTTGGCCGGTCTCCGTCTGCGCCGCCACCATCGGCGAAAATATCAACCCCGCGCCCACCGCGGCCGTCGAACGCATAAACTCACGCCTGTCCATCCCCTTTGTTATCTTCCTTTTGCTCATCACAGCCCTTTTCAAAACCTAACCAAATCCGCCGCAGGCGGATAAATCCACTTCACACCCTCCCCCTGCAACAATCCTTTATATTATCCAGGCCCAACCGTCGCAGCAACTACAAAATTCGGGCGCAATTAGCCATCTTGGCAAGGGACTTACGCTGCGAGCTTGCGCAAAAAATCAGGGCCGGGGGGAATCGCCGGCCCTGTTGATTTTAGCGCGACTGATTCTTAAGCAGCGCTACTCGTTCAGGTCTTCTTTTAAAATATAAAATAGGTATAAAATAGGTGGCTGTCCCCATTTATTCCCTCGGTTGTTTGCA
>CAYUIL010000219.1:0-3555 GCA_964444715.1 uncultured Pirellulales bacterium
CGCCTCAGCCAAGCCCAAACACAGTTTCAGCAGGGTGATTTCTGGAGGATAGACAGCAAGGTAGCGAAATGGTGGTGTTCGTAAGATTTTGATTATACTCAACTTACAAAAGCAAGAACGGAGAGGGCGGGATTCGAACCCGGGGTACGGGTTTACCCCGCACGACGGTTTAGCAAACACAATCTAAAAAATGCTATAACTTTTTATCTTGATTGTAGTTATGAAGATATGATTTTTTCTCAAAGTGGAAAAATGAGTAAAATTGCAGAAAATTGGGTAAGACCGACAAGCCCAAAGCAAGCGTGGAACCAAGAACTAATATGCGATGCAAGGTTTCCCTCCACCGTAAACTGCTTGAAATCAAATCTCTTAACCTGTGCCATTTCTCCTTACTCAGAAAAGCGGCCGGAGAAACCGCAGGAGCGTTGCTATTCCTTATCGAGAGTTACAGTAGTCTCGCCGGGAGCCAGAATGCCACGGCGATACAGGAGGGAACCTTCAAGTCTATATAGAGTGACGAGGGCCTGCAGGTAGTTGGCGACGGCCTGTATTTCAGCAATCTGGCTGGCAACGAAATCTCTCTGGGCCTGGCCCACGAGCAGGGAGGTGGATTTGCCCACGCGGAATTTCTCGGTCTCGGCGCGGAGTTTTTCTTCCTGGAAGGCGCGTGTGGCGGCGGTTGCGGTAATCTGTTCGCGGGTGCGAGTTACCTCGATATAAGCTGTACGCACGTCAACCTGCACAAGCTGGGTGAGGTTCTCCAAAGCATCACGCAGTTGCTGCTTGCTCAGGACGGCACGGTTGTACCGGCTCCGAGCGCTTCGGTTCAAGGCGGTGTCTTGGAAAATAAGGCCCCAGGCGGCATCGTAATTATCGCGGTCGATTCTGTTCGATGCCCTGCTGAAGGTGTCGGCGTAGCCAGTCTTGCCCAGCGTAATAAACACATCCAATTTGGGAAGCAGGCCGTTTTTGGTCTGCACAACTTCGAGGTCGCCTCGCTGTATCTGCAATTTGGCCTGGTTCAGTTCCGGGCGCATTTTGAGCGATACCTGGACGTGCTGTTCAACGTTGTCAAGTGTGGCATCAGGCAGCGAAGTGTCGTATTCAAGGATTATGTCGGTGTTCCAGTCGATGCTTCGAGAGGGATTCAGCAGAATCAATAAATTCAGACGTTCTTTCGCAAGGTCGCTCCTGACGTTAATGAGGTTTTCCTTTCCAAGCGCAACCTCGGCCTGTGCGGCCGCAAGCTCGGTCTCGGCAAGGGTCCCTATCTTTATTCGTTCCTGGGTCTCCGCCATCTGCTTTTCAGCAAGGTTGAGGGAATCGGTATAGATATCAATTTGTTTCTGGGCAAGGGCGTAATCCCAGAATTTCGACTCGACCTGCTCTATGAGCAATTCGGTAAAGCCGCGAAGCTCGTACTGGGATATGAGGGTGTCAATTTGGGCCTGATTAACGCGGGCAAGGTTGGCACGAATGTCCAATCCCTGCAGAAGGGCCTGAGTAACGGTAAATCCGAGACGATTGGCAGTAAAGGTGTCGCTGTACAAGGATGAATCTGTATAGCTGGTGCCGGCATCAAGCTCGAGAACTGTGCCGGTAGGGAACAATTTTGCCAAAGAGGCCCGGCCAGTCATAGAATCGACCGTGGATGTTTCCGTTGCTGAGCCGGCGCGTGAAAGCCGCTCAGAGAGGATCCTGTTACTTGAAAAATCGGCGCTTAGAAGCGGGTCGAAGACGGATATCTCCTCCTGTTCGAAGGTTCGGCTTATGGGCGGATTGATTTTCTCGACGAAAAGTGACTGGTTGTTGGCCATAGCCATCAGAATGGCCTGTTCGATATTTATCCTAAGAGGCCCTTGCTCGGCGGGAGCGTTATTTGCTTCGGTGCGTTTGGTCGGCAAAGGCGCCTGTTTAGCAGCCGAAGAGCCGGCGGTTGTTTGGGGGCCGATGTATTCGGAATACGGTTCGGGTTTAGGCGGCGAACAGGAAGACAATAGCAGGGCGGCGGCGCTCAATATCGTCAGATAAAATACATTCAGGTTTTTTTTACAGGGCCTAAACACTTTTTCCAAATCCGTTCACCCGGTGGTATTGTTACTGGTTATTTTTTCGACGGAAGTTGAGCCGGCAGCGCGTCTTTCGAAGACCGAGTAAACCACGGGGACAAAGACGAGCGTAATCAGTGTTGAGCTGAGAAGCCCGCCGATTACTGCCCTGGCCATAGGGGCCTGCGCTTCACCGCCTTCACCGAGGCCCAGCGCCAGCGGTATCAGGCCGATTATTGTCGTCAATGCCGTCATAAGAATCGGTCGAAGGCGCCGTCGGCCGGCTTCTTCTATGGCATCGCGAAGCGGCATCTTGTCTCTTCGACGAAGAAGATTGGTGTGGTCAACAAGAAGAATGGCGTTATTTACAACGATGCCTTCGAGCATAATACAGCCGATGAAGGATTGAATATTGAAAGTCGTTCGCGTCAGCCAAAGCATTAGTATGACTCCTATCGCCGCCAGTGGAACCGAGAACATCACCACAAAGGGATCTCTGAGGGACTCATATTGGCAGGCCATCACCATATAGACCAGCACCAGAGCCAGAACGCAGCTTAGAAGAAGCTCACGAAATGACTTTTGCTGCTCTTCGTAATCGCCGCCGAATCCGATGGTAAAATCGTGAGGCACCGGGATTGTTCGCAGCTTGGCGCCGACTTCATCGAGGACCGAGCCGAGATTTCTTCCGCTTACGTCGGCGGAGATAGTAACCATTCGCTCCTGGTCCTTTCTCTCAATCATTACCGGGCCGCTTCGAGGTCCGACGTTGACGACGTTTCTGAAGACAACGGGGTCGCCGTCGGAGTTGGTAATTGTCAGGTCGAGAATATCGCGGAGGTCCATTTTTTCTGCGTCTCTGAGCTTGACGAGAATAGTATATTCGTCACCGGCCTGTCGGTAGTAGCCGGCATTAGTGCCGGAGAGGATTGTCTGAAGTGCGTTAGCGATTCCTGACACCGTCAGATGCATATCGGCGGCCTTCTGCCGGTCTATCAGGACCAGCTCTTCTGGGCTGCCCGATTCCCGGCTGATTCGGGCATCGGTGACGCCTTCGGTTGATTCCACCAGTTCTTTAACCTGTTTTGCCAGCATGTCTGCCGTCTGGAGGTCGTGGCCGCGAACCTCCACCTCGATTCTGTCGCCTTCGGATGTTCCCATACGCAGCAAAAAAAGTCCCTGGCCCGGTCGGGTCCTGACGATTATTCCGGGAATATTGCCGAGTTTTACACGCAGGTCGTCAGCAATCTGCTCACTGGAGCGTTTTCGCTGTGACTGCGGTTTCAGCGCGATACGCATACCGCCTGTGTGACCGCCCGCTCCTCGCCATCTTGAGCCGCCTACGCTTGTAACGGTATTTTGGATTTCAGGGACGGATTCATTAACGATTTGCTCGATGACTTTCATTTTTTCATCGAGCACGTCCAGCCGGGTGCCGACCTGCATCTCGGCATCGACCCTGACTTCACCCTCATCGGTGCTGGGCATCAGCTCAACGCCCACGTAA
>CAYUIL010000220.1:0-3549 GCA_964444715.1 uncultured Pirellulales bacterium
AAAGGTTCTTCCGAAAGAGTATTATAAAGTGAAGTACGACCTTGTTCGAATAAGCTATGACGTTGAAAATGACAAGTGGGGCGAAGCGGAGACGGTGCTTTCGGCCCAGGATACCGGGCTGAGTATCGCGATGCCGCGGTTTAGTCCGGACGGGCGGTGGCTGATGTTTTGTATGTTTGAATATGGGCAGTTTCCGCCCTGGCAGCCGAGCAGCGATTTGTATATAATGGATTTAAAAGCGGCCGAGGAAACAGGCCGGTATGAATACCGCCGGCTGGACATCAGCAGCGACCAGAGCGAGTCGTGGCACAGCTGGTCGAGTAACAACCGCTGGATAGCTTTCAGCAGCAAGAGAGATGGCGGGGTATTTACGAGGTGCTATATTAGCTATGTCGATGAGACCGGCAAGTTTTACAAGCCGCTGGTGCTGCCACAGAAAGACCCGGAATTTTATAGTTACTGTCTGGAGACGCTTAACACCCCCGAACTTGTTACCGGACCGATTGCGATTACCGGAGACCGGCTGGCGCGGGTCGTCCGAAACGTTGCTGCGGTCCCTGTGGAGATGCCGATAACTATGGCCACCCCCAAAACCAGCACCGTGCCGACTGGGCACCAGGTCCAGCAGGAGGTTCAATAATGGTTTTCACGTCCATTATCGGTGATACAAAGCGATGATGGGTCTGTTACGTAGATTGTCAGGGAGCGTTGCCGGGACAGCGGCGTTGAGTTTGCTGTTCTTTGTCCTGTATTATCTGTATTTGTGGCTGGTGGTCGACCTTCGGCTCATCTACCAAATCGGGGGGGTAGTGCTGGGTTTCCCCGTCTTCTATCGAGGATGGGAATTTTTCCGCGAGTATGCCTTCTGGCAGGGAGGGCTTGTCGATTATACAAGCGCCTTTCTTTCGCAATTTTTCTACATAGGGTGGGCAGGCGCCTTAGTTGCAACCGTGCAGGCGTGGCTGCTATGGCTTTGCAGCGGGTCGATTATAAGGGCCATAAACGGCCGGCGGGTTTGGTGGGTCTGTTTCATACCGGTCATTGGCCTGCTGGTTATCTACTCTCGATATTCATATCAGTTTAGCGTCGCGATGGCCTTGCTGGCGGCGTTGGGATTTGTGTGTTTGTATATAAGGACATCCTCAAAGAGAAGGCCGACGGATTTGCTGGTTTTTCTGGCGTTGTCGATAATTCTGTATGCGATTGCCGGTGAAATATATCTGCTGTTTGCGGTGCTGTGCGCGATGTATGAGCTGTTTGCGGCTCGGCGGTGGGTGGTGGGGTTGATATATTTGGCGGCGGCGCCGGTTATCTTACAGGTTGAGGCCTTGCTGGTATTTAATACGAGTGTTATAGAGGCCGTGCAACGTCTCAAGCCCCTGTCTTACGAGGCAGGCCGGGTTGGAACAACGGTCATCTGCGTGCTGTACTTGTTTCTGCCGGTTACTGTATTTGGGCTGTGGCTTGCAGGTCTGCTCGCCAAAAGAGCAGCGAGACGCGCTTCATCGAAATCGCAAGAGAATGAATTAAATCCGGCGAGGGGGTTTTCCGCCGGCCGGGCAACAATGACCCTGGTCATTATTGACCTGCTGCTGCCATTCGCGATGGGCGTCGCGGCAGTTAGTTTGTCATACAACGACAGGATTAAAACGGCGCTTGAGGTCGATTATTACGCGTGCCGGAGGATGTGGCCTGAAGTTCTTCAGATTGCCGGGCAGCGTTCAACTTATAGAATCGCCAGTTATGCGGTCAACCGGGCTTTGTATCATACGGGCCGCCTGGCTGACGACATGTGCGCCTATCCACAGCTTCCTGAAGCATTGTTCCTGGCCACCAAGACCAACGAGGCCGCTTACTGGGGGCTTTTTGATACTTTCTTTGACCTTGGTCAGATGAATCTGGCTGAATATGCTCTTACCATATGTATGGAGACATACGGCGAGCAGCCGATAATTCTGAAGCGTTTGGCACTGGTAAACATGGTCCAGGGCAACCCGGGTGCGGCTCGTGTCTGTCTTGTGGCGCTGAGCAAGACGTTGTTTGACGCCGGCTGGGCGAAGGAGTATCTGGCAAAAATCGAGCGTGACCCAAACCTGTCAACGGACAAAGAGGTTCAGCAACTGCGCAGTATGATGCCGGCGACAGACAGGGATTTTACGTTAGTAAACGAGAACATGCTCCTGGACCTTCTCGACAAAAACAGACAGAATCAGATGGCTTTTGAGTACTTGATGGGGTTTTATTTGTTGGCGAGGCAGTTAGACAAGTTCGCAGAAAACCTGAACCGTCTGGATGATTTTGATTATGCTCGAATTCCGAGGGTATACGAGGAGGCGATACTGTTTTACAGTTATATGAAGAAGACGAAGGTCGAACTGCACGGCCGTGAAATCAGCCCGGAGTCACTTGAGCGGTTTGACAATTTTATGAAGGTCTACATCGTGCGGTACGGGACGAACAGAAGAGCCGCCTTCAATGAGCTGGCGAGGAATTACGGCGACAGCTACCTTTTATATTGTCTCTATAAGCAATCGGGAATAAAGAAGTGAGGAAACGCGTAACAGTTTTTGGTCTTGTGTTACTTGCGATATTGCTGGCTGGAGCGTTGGCTTACGGTCTGCGCGGGTGTGCCGTTCAGATTGATGATTACAGCGATATCGACCGGCCGCCGAGGATTTACCCTGACTACAGTTCGACGGTTATCCCGCCCAACATTGCGCCTCTTAATTTTCTCGTGCAGGAGGATGGCTCGTATTATCTTGCGAGGATTTATTCGGAGAAAGGCGAGGCAATCGAAGTTTCCAGCCGGTCACCGAAGATTTTTATTCCAATCCGCCGCTGGCACAAGCTTCTGGACAAAAACAGGGGAGGCCAACTGCGGTTTGACGTTTTTGTGAAAACGGATAAAGGGAGCTGGGTCAGATTTCGCACAATCACCAACAAAATCGCCAGCGAGGATATTGACGGCTATCTGGTATATCGGAGGATGCATCAGACCCATTATCCGGTAAAGGGCCACGTCGGCATTCATCAGCGCAATCTTGAAAATTTTGACGAGAAACTGGTCCTGGACAGGAACCGGTATATGTGCGGCTGCATCAACTGTCATTCGTTTTGCGCGAAGCGGCCGGGGGAGGCGTTGCTTGGTGTGCGGTATGGGGGTCTTTTCACGCTGTTTGTAGAGAAGGACAAAGTCAGCAAGATACGCACCAAGTTCGGTTACACAACGTGGCATCCGAGCGGACGGCTGGCGGCATATTCCATCAATAACCTGCCTCTGTTCTTTCATACGGCCAGAAAGGAGATTCTTGACACGATTGACCTGGATTCGGCGCTGGCCTATTTCGTTGTTGACTCAAAAACGGTGAGGACGTCGCCGGAGATTTCAAGGAAGGACCGGCTGGAAACGTGGCCTACCTGGTCCGGCGACGGACGTTATCTGTATTTCTGCAGCGCGCCGATGACGTGGACGAACCAGGCAAAGGTTCCTATGGACGGGTATGACAAGATTAAGTACGACCTTGTCCGCATAAGCTATGACATAGACAA
>CAYUIL010000221.1:0-3531 GCA_964444715.1 uncultured Pirellulales bacterium
AGCGACTGTGGCGAGATAGGTAATTGCGGTTGCCCTGCCCATAATCTTCCAGATAGTCACGAAAGATGCGGCGTTGGTAGCCGGGCCAGTCATTAAAAAGACCAGGGCAGCGCCCGGCGTTAAGCCCTTCATCATCAATGCGGCTGCAATCGGGACGGAGGCGGTTGCGCAAACGTACATAGGTATTCCGAGAAGCATCATCACCAGCATAGCGAGAATGCCTGTTCCGAGTTTATCCGCAAAGAAGCCATCCGGCACAAGCGCTGATATAAAGGCCGCGATAATCAATCCGAGCAGCATCGCCCTGCCGATATCCCGCGGGAGCGTGACAAAGCCGTATTTGAATGCCCTCGTAATTCGGCCGGCGGAGTGCTCGCCGCTGCAACATTCATCCGTGCAGTGCGGTGTCTGCTGCACATCGTTACCGGAGGGGCGTCCGAACAGATTGACCAGCACCCCGCCGACAATGCCGGTGGCGAACGCCGCCAACGGCCTGAATATCGCAAAGACCAAGCCAAGCAAGCTGTAGGTTACGAGAATGCTGTCAACGCCGGTCTGCGGGGTCGAGAGCAGAAACGATACAGCCGCCCCCCTGCTGGCACCGTGTTTGTGCAGTGACATTGTAACGGGGATGACACTACAGGAGCACAAAGGCAGCGGCACGCCGAAAAGGGAGGCCTTTACCACGGGCCAAATCCCACTGCCGCCGAGGTGTTTTTCGACGAGCCGTTGCGACACAAGCACCGAAAGAACACCCGCCATAAAAAAGCCGAAGAGCAAATACGGCGACATCTCCGCAGCGGTGGTCCAGAAACCAATCGCTATTGATTTTATAAACTCAGCCACAGCAAAACGCTCCATTATTCCTTATGTCTTTGCCCTGTCTAACATTGCGGTCATATCTACGCCAACATAAAAAAATCGTTCTTACAAATTTTTTCTCTGCAGATGCAAATCGTTACGACATAACAACCCGGATTTGTGATATTGGCAGACAATCGGCTGCGGCTGTTTTAGCCCAGTGCGGTAATATCGCCGGAGGGCGAAATGCGAATCTGCTTTTTGAGTCCCTTGGATGAGTCGAAACGGTATTCGTCGGGGCCTTTCATAATAACACGATTGTCATCGACGATAATTTCAACATCCTGCTTAGGTAATCTCTGGCGAATGACGTTGGCCAGAAGCAGCGCTTTTTCGAGGCCGTCGCCCGTGCGATAGTTGGCAACCTCATCGGGCTGGGCAAGACGTTTGCCGTCGTATATCGAAACGTCGTCCATTTTATGCAGCAAGGCATAAACGGCATCCACCGACATTGATTCGGTAATTGCCAGCGAGACGGGACTCCGTTCAACAGCCGCCTTGATGAACGGCACCCAGTCGCAGCTTTCCATATCGCGGAACGCATAAAAGGCAAGGTCGGCGGTAGTGCTGCGGGAACGCAGATTTTGCAAATAACCGATAATCCGGTCTCTTGTCCAGTCAACGCCAATCTCGATTGCCGGGTTTGACAAATAATCCTTTTCGGGTGCTGGCAGTTTCGACTCGGTATGAACGAAATCGGCAAGCTCCTCGACAAAACGCTGCGCTTCGGGCATCACTGGTGTGAGGAATTCCTTTAGTGCCGCCCTGCCGTCGGTGGTTCTGACATCGATTTTATTCTGGGTTATAAACTCACAGAGCAAATCACAGCGGATTCTGCCCGGAATTTCGTAGGAGACAAAATCTTCATCCGAAATTTCGGCCAGAAGTTTTTCGTGTGTGGTGTCGGCGACGCGGTAGTTGCTGCCGTGTTCGTAATGAAACAGGGCCTCGGCCTTTAGAAACTGCGAATGGCCGTGGCAGTCCCGGCAAAGCTGGAAGTATTTTTGATAAGCCGAATTGCTCCTGAGAAAATTGGCGAAAACAACCAGCGAAAGGTCGCTCGACAGGTAAGAGCCAAGCTGCCTGACAAAATGGTCGTAAATTTCCGGCTTTATCGTCGCCTGCTTATAAAGGCAATGAATATAGCCGGACGGATGGGCAACGATTGTTGCGTTTTCGTTGCGCAGCGCGCGCTGTGCCTTGCGGGAGATTTCAGTGCCGTTGAACCACATCGCTTTGGTGACGAGGCGTCTGTTGTTGGTCAGGATGCCGTCGCGTATATCAATGAAGTTTTGCGAGTGAAGCGGCGTCTGTATCACGTATATATTTTCAAGAGGGATGCCGCAAACAATGAAGGCGGCAGCCGTATAAAGCGTCGACAACGACACACACTCTCCTGCTTTCTTTGTATAGTTGGGCCTGCGAACAAACGCCTCCATCGCCTCGGCTGTTTCGGTCTTCCAATATGGGATAACGTCGCTGTCGTATTTATCCAGGCCGAAGTGCCTGCGGATATCAACATCGAAGTAATACTTGTCGCCCTCATAGCCAAAAAGGGCGTTGCTTTTGGCAACGTCGTCGGGCGGTATGAATCGGGCGAAACGTTCCATCTCCCTGGCCTTGCTGGTCAGGCCCCAGGTTTCGAGGTCGAGATTGAAATCATATTCGTCCATTATGAACTGCCGCAGCCGGAGCAGCTTCTTGTAGCTATCCTTGCCTTCGAGCTTCTTGAAGCAATCGATTTCTCGCCATCGCCAGATAATCGGACTCATTATGTTGGCCAGAACCAGGGCATAAACCAGCTCGGGAAAAACGAAGACCTCCATATCGGAAAGTGTTACGGCTGAACTGTATTTTTCGAGGTCTTCGGGCTCTATTTTCATATTCACCAATCTCGTTTTTTAAGGCACCACGACAATAATTCGCAGGCGTTACAGTCGTCGCGGCGCCGTCCGGTACAGTTTTCCAATATGCCGATTCGCGAAAGTGCGAAGTCATATTTTACAGGGTCGGTTGGCTCAATTTCGGCGAAATTTCGCGTTATTTCAACGGCGGTCTTCAAAGAAACGTCGTTGTGATTATGAAACCCCAAAATTCTGCAAAGCCGGGCGATATGAACATCGACGGGGACAATCAGTTTTGACTTGTCGACGGAGCACCAAAGGCCGGCATCCACATCATCGCTGCGGACCATCCAGCGAAGAAAGAGGTTCAGCCGTTTAGCGGCGCCGCCGTGATTGGGGCCTGCCAGAAGAAAAACAAGTCCCTTCGACGCGGAACCTCGGTGCATCTCCAGCAGCGAATCGCAAAACCGCGCCAAGGCGGGGACAGTGCTTTCATCGGTGGGCTTGTAACCAAGCAGAAAGAATTTTTCGATACTGCTGTATTTGACAAGGATGTTGCGAAGCAGGACAAGCAAATCAGATATATCGTCGCCGCTATTGAAGCGATGTTTGAAACCCTTAAGCCCTGTTCTATTATGATGTGTAAAATTGAGAACGAACTCGGAAGGGCTTCGGCCCATTCGACCAAGCAAACTGCGGATACTATTTTCAATCTGTTCGACCCGCCCATAAGCGAGACAAGCCGCCAGAAGACCGGCTATCTCCATATCGGCGGGCTTCGAGTATTCGTAAACAAACTGCAGCGGGTCGGGCTTAATCAGCTCGC
>CAYUIL010000222.1:0-3507 GCA_964444715.1 uncultured Pirellulales bacterium
CGGAAATGATTGGCCTTGATCATGTGGCAGATACAGTGGAAGAGCTTGATAATAATGCGATGGTCCATATGCATCTAAACAGCCAGGGATACAACGACGGTATTATTCTTGGCGGACCGGGAAAATACGATATCGACCACGGCGCACGGGTCAACGGTATGAATATCGCAATCGCGGGACTTATCCAGCAGGCGGGTTACGCCCGCTGGAAGGGCCACGATATGCAGACGCGGGCCTATGACAACGCTGAGCAGGGAATCGACAGGGTTATCAGAAGCGTGCTGAGCTGGGAGGCCTGCGAGAAGGCCGCTAAAGAGCTGGATACAAAGAAGCTGATGGCCACACTTGCCAAGCGAGAAACCGCCAAGGCCGAGGATATGATGCGAGGCGCCGTTGTTGCCGCCCAAAAGTATTTCGACGAGATGTATAAATAAGCCGCAAGGTTATTGTTTTGAAAGTATGTAAGGAGAAAAAAGAGATGCTCCGTAAAAAAGTGTGTATAGCCACCAATATCGGTTTAGTAATGCTTTTGGGATTTGTTTTGGTTACCGCTTCCTGCAAGAAAAGCCCTACGCAGACACCAAAGCCGCCGAGTGAAGCGGCCCCAAAAGCTGAGACACAGGCGCCGAAGCCCGCTGTCCAGCCGGATGCCAACGCCGTCGTGGCCCCGGAACCTGTCGTTGCCACCCAGCCCAAACCCGCCGGCGATGTGGAGCCGATTCCGATTGCGTTGCCCAAGCCGAGATTTACAGGCACGCCGGAAAAGGTCAGGGGTATCACAAACCTTGAAAAACCATTAGGCAGACCGAGGGACCCGTTTTATGCTCCGAAAGGGACCACCAATGTTGCCCTGGGTAAGCCGGTGGCCGGTTCAGATGAACAGCCCATCATCGGTGAAATCGAAATGGTTACCGATGGGGACAGGGAGGCGACTGACGGCAGCTACGTCGAGCTGGGGCCGGCCAAGCAGTATATAACCATCGACCTCGGGGCGCCTCATAACATCTACGCAATCGTTATGTGGCACTACCACAAGCAGGCGCGTGTTTATAAGGACGTTGTTGTGCAGGTTGCCGACGACCCCGACTTCATCACAAACGTCCGGACTGTTTTCAATGATGACGACGATAACTCATCGGGTCTCGGAATGGGAAGCGATAAAAGTTACGTCGAGACGTTCGAGGGCAAGCTCATCGACGCCAAGGGCGTGGTGGCCCGCTACGTTCGGTGTTACAGCAACGGCAACAGCAGCAACGATATGAACAATTATACCGAGGTCGAGGTTTACGGCCTGCCGGCGAAATGAAATGGCCGATGAAATTTTTGTGTGCAGCTTCGGCTGTTCTGATTGTGGCCGTTGTGTTGCGTGTGTGGCGGTTGGACATCCGCCCGATGCACGGCGATGAGGCCGTTCACGCTTACAAGTTCGGCCAACTGCTCGAAGAAAACTATTATCGTTACGACCCGCGGGAGTTCCACGGGCCGACGTTAAATTATTTTACACTGATTTCCGCCTGGCTTTCTGGCAGACATACCTACGCATCTGTTACCGAATCGACGCTGCGAGTTGTGCCGGTCTTCTTTGGGTTGCTGCTGGTTGTGATGCCGCTGTTGCTCGCCGGCGGTTTGGGCAGACCCGCCGCACTGGTTGCCGGGGCGATTACCGCGATTTCGCCCGCCTTTGTTTTCTACAGTCGATACTATATCCAGGAAATGCTGCTTGCCTGTTTTACCTTCGCAGTTATATCAGCCGGGTATAAATACGCACGAAGCCGCAAGTTAATATGGGCGCTGCTGGCGGGCGTTTTTGTCGGCCTTTGCCACGCGACGAAGGAGACCTGCATTATTGCCTTCGGCTCGATGCTCCTCACTCTTTTTTTGATAATACTGGTTCATCGTCGCGGTTCGGTTTCTGAAATTGGTTTATCTTCAAGGGTAAACATCATACATCTTGTCGCGGCAATAGTTCTGGCGTTTTGCGTCTCAGCCGTTTTCTTCTCTTCGTTCTTTAACAATGCTTCGGGTGTGTTTGACTCTTTCAGAACTTATGCGACGTATTTCAGCCGGGCCGGCAGTAACCAGCATCACGTTCATCCGTGGTATTATTACCTTCAGACGTTGCTCTATTCGAAGTCCGAAACCGGCCCTCCCTGGACCGAGACGTCCGTTGTTATTTTGGCTGCCGTCGGCATCATCCTTGTTGTTGCAAGAAAGGGTCTGGGCAAACTTGACGTCCGCCTGCTGGATTTTCTGGTTCTGTATACGGTGATTATGCTCGTGGTTTACTCGGCAATTCCTTACAAGACGCCGTGGTGTCTGCTGAGCATCTATCACGGGATGATACTGCTGGCCGCGGTCGGGGTAGTTGCGATACTGAATTTGCTTGGGCGGGTTCTGGCTCGTGTAATTGTCGCTGCAATTTTCCTGACGGTCGCGACGGACCTCGGATTGCAAGCATTTCTGGCAAGCACCGTCTGTTATGCCGACCTCAGCAATCCTTATGTTTATGCCCAGCCGACCGACGACGTCCTTAAAATTGCGGCGCGAATCGAGCAGGTTTCGGATGCTTACCCCAGCCGGCGGGAAATGCCGGTTTTCGTTGTTTGCCCCGACGACGATTATTGGCCGCTGCCGTGGTACCTTCGTTCATTCAAAAACGTCGGCTGGTGGGATGACGTTAACGAGATTAGCTCACCGGCCCCTGTTGTAATTGCGTCTCCTGTATTTGAGAGCCGGCTTATCACCCGGCTTTATGACCTTTCGCCGCCGGGCCAAAAGAACCTCTATGTCCCGTTGTTCGATACCTACGTCGAGCTTCGTCCCGGCGTTGAGCTGCGCGGTTATGTAACAAAGGACCTCCGGGACCTATATCAGCAGCTAAATGCCGCCCGCTGATATTCAAAGTCGCAGAGCACGACATTACAAAATATTTTGTAATTTTACTTGAAGTATATTATCCACGAAGATTAAATAATTGCGGCTAAGAGATACCATAATCTGATAATTAAACAAGGACTTTTGTGGAAAGGGGATTATTATGTGGAGAAAACACACCTTATCGGCTTTGGCAGCCGGTATCATTGTGTGGGGAGTATCAGTTGCAAATGCTGATTTGATATTAACGGTCAACGGTATTAACACAACCGACACACCAGCGCTGATACAAGGAACAGGGCCGATTTTGGTTGCAGTCGAGGGAAATACCCCACTCGAGGCAAATGACGTATCGGTGAGCGCGATTGGAGGAACACTTACCCCGCTTTCCGACATCAACCAAAGGTATAATTTTGAATTAAATGACAAAAACGAATCGACACTTGGTAATGCTTTTTTGATTGCCAGCAACGAAATTTCAATCGAAGGTAAGACCATACCGGCGGGGACAACAATTTGTCAGCTTTATTTTTTCTGCAACCGCGAAGCTAATGTCATCAGTGTGCTTTATGCAGGTCTTTCAGACCTCATCCCGCCGGAAGAGGAGTAAGCCGAACAAAGTGTGTCCCCTGC
>CAYUIL010000223.1:0-3485 GCA_964444715.1 uncultured Pirellulales bacterium
GAGCTTGAAATGTCCGCTCTGATTCAGCGCAAGGTCGATGAGGCGACCGAAAAGGTCGCTGAAAAAAGCAGGGAGATAATCAGCACGGCGATTCAGAGATACGTTGCCGAACAGACCTGCGAGGTAACTGTTTCGACCGTCGAGATTCCCAACGACGATATGAAGGGCCGGGTCATCGGCAGAGAGGGACGCAACATACGGGCGTTTGAAAAGGCCACGGGCGTGGACGTCATTGTGGATGACACGCCGGGGATGATTGTCGTCAGCGGTTTTGACCCCGTCAGGCGAGAGGTGGCTCGGCTGTCGATGGAACGGCTGATTCAGGACGGGCGAATACACCCGTCGCGAATCGAAGAGCTTGTCGCACAGACCAAAAAGGAAATTAACGCAAAGGTCCTGCAGTTGGGCAAAGACGCCGCGGTCGAGACCAACATACGGGGTTTGAGTAACCGCGTGATGAGTATGATTGGCTCGCTGAATTACCGGACAAGCTATGGCCAGAATGTGCTCCGCCACTCCGTTGAGGTAGCGTTTCTGGCGCAGGTAATGGCCGACGAGCTTGGTCTGGACGGCTCAATTGCACGCCGGGCCGGCTTGTTGCACGACATCGGCAAGGCCCTCGACCACGAAATCGAAGGCAGCCACCCTGTTATAGGCGCTAATTTCCTGCGGAGATTCAATGAGTCGCCGGTAATACTCAATGCCGTAGAAGGCCATCACGGCGATATACCGCCTGACAATCCTTATACGCCTCTGGTTGCCTCTGCCGACGCCATCAGTGCCTCGCGGCCCGGCGCCAGAAGGGAAACACTCGAAAGGTATATCAAACGGCTTGAGAAGCTCGAAGGGATTGCCAACGGCTTCCCGGGCGTCGAAAATGCGTATGCGATTCAGGCCGGCCGCGAGATTCGCGTCATTGTCAGCGCCGAAAAGGTCCCCGATGAGTCGGCGATGAAGATTGCGCGAGACATCGCCAAAAAGGTCGAAGCCGAAATGACCTATCCCGGCGAAATCCAGGTAACATTGCTCCGCGAGCTCCGCTGCATCGAGTACGCAAGGTAACGGATAGCGGGCTTGTCCGCCGTAGGCGAATAGTGTTTAGCGCAGAGGTTTATGAAGCTAAATGTCCTTTGTATAGGTGATATAGTCGGCAGACCCGGCAGGCGGGTGATGGCGGATAAGCTAAAGCAGCTTGCGACCGAGCGTGAGGTTGACTGCGTGATAGCCAACGCCGAGAACGCCGCGGGGGGTAGCGGCCTTACGCCGCAGATATACAATAAACTCTTGCGCTACGGCGTAAATTTAATCACGTTAGGCGACCATACCTATCGCAAAAAAGAGATAGTGGAGACGCTCGAGACGGCGGACAATATCGTCAGGCCCGCCAACTGGTCGGAACTTGCCGCGGGCAGAACTATGGCGTTCTACAAGACCGGCAAGGGGCCGACCGTCGGCGTGATTGCGTTGATTGGCCGGCTGTTTATGAAACCTGCCGAATGCCCCTACAACGGCGTCGATAAATTGCTGCCGAAGATGCAGCAGCAGGCGGAGATTATCTTTGTCGATTTTCACGCGGAGGCAACCAGCGAAAAAATCGCTATGGGCTATCACTTAGACGGCAGAGTAAGCTGCGTCTTCGGAACTCACACCCACGTCGCCACAGCCGACGAAAAAATCCTGCCTAAAGGCACCGCTTACATCACCGATATCGGTATGACCGGCGCTCACGACTCCGTAATTGGACGGGGCGCGGAAAGCGTGCTCAAATCCTTCAGAACGCGGATGCCGGTGCCATTTGAGGTGGCCACAGGCGATGTGAAAATGAACGGCATATTGGTAACCGTCGATAGCAACAGCAAAAAGGCCGAGCGCATCGAGCGAATCAGAATCGACGCCGAGTCCGCCGACGCCACCAGATACGACAGCGACGACGGCAAACCGGAATACTTCAACAATTTCGAATAGCAAACCGAGCAGAATATTCACTGCTTTCCGGCTGAAATTCGGCGAAAGAAATGCACCTACTCATCATGCCTGGGGGCGATGTTTTTATCTGAGATGATCTTTCTTGCCAATCGCAGGACTTTGGAACTGATTTCGAGGCCTTCGCGATTGCAGGTATTTAAATTCACCTCAAAGACCGGCTTATCGGTTCCGGGTATGAAGGTGATTATCCCGCCGAAATCGAGAAAGTCCTCGGTTTCGCCTACCGTCAGCACATTGTAGCCCTCGACTGCCTTGAGGATTGCCCTGAAATTCTCACGTTCCGAGTCGCAGATAAACAATATATGGCATCTTCTCAACTGTTCGATATAGCTGGCGAATTCCAACTTGCCTCTGTCATCTTGCGTGAAAGACCAGCGGAACTTGCCGAAGTTCTTGATGACTAACCGTTTACCCTTAACGGGCTTATTTTTGACGGGGTCAAAGGCATTCCCAAAAGGATGTTCGCCAAGCAGCCCTATGATAATCGCATTTGGCTCGGTGATTTTATCCTTGGGCCAGTCGGTGAATTTGACAAAGTTATACAGGAACGCCGCCTTTACCTGCGATTCTGTGGCCTGTATGGTAACGTCTCCGGCGTAGGCGACAGCGGTGGCCGTTAAAAACATTGCAATTACAATGTAAAACCTAATTTTCATTGACTGTTAGAAATTTATTTTCAAACCAAAGTACCACGTCCTGCCCGGGCCGTAGGGGAAAGAGTTCGGAGTGCCAGCGTAGGCGAGCGTCGGCACGTACATTTTTTCGTCAAAGAGGTTTTCTACCCGCAACGTTAAGGTGGATTGTCCCTTGGTAAGCCCCATCCACTTTGATACATCGAGGTCTACATTCAGATTGACTAAGTGCACTTCCTTAGGTTCTGAGTTGGCAACGAGCGTCGAAAAGAAGGGAGGTGACAACGACGGGAAGTATATTTCCGGCGGCTTGCCGAAAAGACAGTAGAAGACCGACGCTGTGCCCCAGTCCCAGGCGTATGCCGTGCCCAGCTTGAACATGTTTTTCGGCACCGCAGTGGGATTCAGGCCGGCGTCGGTCTTGTTTTCCTGGTGCATAAACGAGCCGAGGATGTGCCAGTGTGGTGTAAAGAAATGTTTACCCTCAAACTCGATGCCGTTGAACCTCTGCTTGCCTCCGTTCATGTAAGACGTGTCAGGGGTGGCACTCGTATCGTAAATAATGAGCTTATCAATCGTGCTTTGAAAGTACGTGACAGCAGCATAGGTTTTCTCGTCACGATAGAAAAGCTGTGCGTCGTATGTTGTTATCTCCTCAGGCTCGAGGTCGTTGTTACCCCTGAGAATCCCCGGGTCGTAGAGGTCGGTTTCCACTGTGGCCGGAGCCCGGAAGGCCTCGCCTCGAAGCAGTTTGACGCCCCATTTGTCAAACGGTGTTATAATTAAACCAAATCGGGATATCCAGTCAGCATTGCCATAACTTGATTTGTTCCATTGCGTGCCGGCAATGAGTTTAAGAAACTTGTC
>CAYUIL010000224.1:0-1844 GCA_964444715.1 uncultured Pirellulales bacterium
CAGATTGCGCGGCGAGGCGGGGCTGATTATCGAAACCGGCGAGCCGCTGGAGGTAATGCACTTTTGTCTGTTATGCGGCTACGGCGCCAACGTAATCAATCCCTACCTGGCGTTCGAGGCGCTCTTTGAGACGCAGCGACAAGGATATCTGCCGGCAAAGATGGAACCCGCGCAGATAGCCGACAACTACATCGCCGCAGTCAAAAAAGGCATCCTCAAAGTAATGAGCAAGATGGGCATATCCACGCTTCGCAGCTATCGCAGCGCCCAGTTGTTCGAGGCAATCGGGCTGAACCGCGATGTAATAGACAAATACTTCACGGGGACAAGCTCCCGAATCGGCGGCATAGGACTGGCGGAGATTACCCAGGAGACACTGACTCGCCATAAGGCGGCATTCGAGCCCAACGACATCGCTCAAGGCAGGCATCGCGCCGTCGGAGTGCCTGGACTGGAATTTGGCGGAGAATACCATTACAGAAGCACGGGCGAAAGACACCTGTGGAATCCAACCACGGTGACACGTCTTCAGTATGCCGTCAGGAACAACGACCGGCAGGCATACGAGGAATTCGCAAAAGCGGTCAACGAACAGGCCCAGATGCTATGCACGCTGCGGGGACTGTTCGAGTTTGAGCCGGGTAGTCCCGTGCCTATCGATGAGGTTGAGCCGGCCGGCGAAATCGCCAAGAGGTTCTGCACCGGCGCTATGAGCCACGGCTCAATCAGCAAAGAGGCGCACGAATGTCTTGCGATAGCGATGAACCGCATCGGGGCAATGAGCAACACAGGCGAAGGCGGCGAAGACCCGGCACGTTATACACCTGAGCCGAACGGAGACTCCAAAAACTGCGCCATTAAGCAGGTCGCCAGCGGAAGATTCGGCGTGACTATCAATTACCTGGCCCACGCAAAGGAGCTGCAGATAAAGATAGCCCAGGGGGCAAAGCCGGGCGAAGGCGGGCAGTTGCCGGGCCATAAAGTAACTGCAGAGATTGCACGGCTGCGTTACTCCACGCCGGAGGTAACGCTCATATCGCCGCCCCCCCACCATGACATATATTCGATAGAGGACCTGGCGCAGCTTATCTACGACCTCAAATGCAGCAATCCCGGAGTATGGGTCTCGGTCAAATTAGTCGCGGAGGTCGGCGTGGGAACGATAGCCGCAGGTGTTGCAAAGGCCAACGCGGATGAAGTCCTCATAAGCGGCCATGACGGAGGAACGGGTGCAAGTCCACTTTCCTCCATAAAGCACGCCGGGATACCCTGGGAGCTTGGGCTGGCGGAGACACAGCAGGTCCTTGTAATGAACCGGCTACGGGACAGAATAAGGGTGCAGGCGGATGGCCAGATGAAGACCGGACGAGACGTTGTAATCGCCGCCCTTATGGGTGCGGAGCGCTTCGGATTCGGCACGGCCGCTTTGATAACTCTTGGCTGCACGCTGCTCCGCAAATGCCACGAGGGGGCTTGTCCGTTCGGCATAGCCACGCAGGAGCCGGAGCTTTGCAAACGCTTCGCGGGCAGGCCGGAGTATCTTGAACGGTATATGTTTTTTGTAGCCGAGGAGGTGCGACAGATTATGGCGCAGCTCGGCTTCAGGAAATTTGAGGATATGGTTGGTCGCGTGGACCGGCTGGGGACGCGCAAGGCGATTGAGCACTGGAAGGCAAAGGGGCTGGACTTTTCGGCAATCTTACAAAAACCGGATATCTCCGATGGCAGAGCAATTAGAGCCACCGCCCGCCAGCCGGATAAGCTCGCCGACCACCTCGATTGGCACATCATCGAAAAGGCCCGACCGGCAATTGAAAACAAAAAGCCAACCGTTATCGAAATGC
>CAYUIL010000224.1:1854-3454 GCA_964444715.1 uncultured Pirellulales bacterium
CCATCCACAACGTCAACAGGACGGTTGGGGCGATATTGAGCAACCGCATAGTAGCAAAGCACGGCCCAAAAGGTCTGCCGGACGGCACATTACAGGTCGTCTTTCACGGGTCAGCGGGGCAGAGCTTCGGAGCGTTTTTGGCGCCTGGGGTAACGCTTAAACTCACAGGCGACAGCAACGACTATCTCGGCAAGGGACTCAGCGGGGGCAGAATCGTCGTTGTCACCCCGGCGAGCGCCCCCTTTGCCGCGCACGAGAACATCATTGTGGGCAACACGCTTCTGTATGGCGCCACCAGCGGCGAGGTCTTCATCAACGGAACGGCAGGCGAGCGGTTCGGCGTCCGCAACAGCGGCGCAACCGCCGTCGTCGAGGGCGTCGGCGACCATTGCTGCGAGTATATGACCAGCGGCACAGTCGTAGTGCTCGGCAGAACGGGCTGCAACTTCGCGGCGGGGATGAGCGGCGGCATCGCTTACGTCCTCGACGAGCCGAGCGTCGGCGGCGGATTCGACACGCTGTGCAACCTCGATATGGTCGAGCTTGAAAACGTATGGCAGCCGGAGGACAGGCAATTGCTCAAAGAACTTATCCAAAGGCATTTCGACTGGACCGGCAGCGCCAAGGCCCACCAAATCCTGAGCAACTGGCAGGATATGGTCGGCAAATTTGTAAAGGTCGTGCCTTTCGATTACCGCAAGGCCCTCGAAAAGATGCGAGCCGCCGAACAGCGGGATACAGAGACGACTCCTGCAACAGAGGAGGTCTTCTATGGGTGAGATAAAAGGTTTTCTAAAATACAAGCGTCAGCCGGTCGGCTATCGGCCTATAGAACAGCGCATCCACGATTTTAAGGAGCTCGAACTGCCGCTATCGCCGGAGCAAATCACGCAGCAGGCGGCGAGGTGTATGGACTGCGGCATACCGTTTTGCCACGGCGTGGGCTGTCCTCTGAAAAACTTTATCCCGGACCTCAACGAGCTGATATACCAGGGACACTGGCGGGACGCGTGTGAGTATCTTCATTCGACTAACAACTTTCCTGAAATCACGGGGCGGGTCTGTCCTGCGCCCTGCGAGGCCGCCTGCACGCTGGCAATAAACGACCAGCCAGTGCTTATCAGGCACATCGAGTTTCAAATCGTAGAGCGTGGCTTTGCCGAGGGCTGGGTAAAGCCGGAGCCGGCGGCTAAAAAGACAGGCAAAAGGGTCGCAATAATCGGTTCCGGCCCTGCGGGATTGTCAGCGGCACAGCAGCTTGCGCGTGCAGGGCACGACGTGGTGGTCTTTGAAAAAGACCAAAGACCAGGCGGAATCCTGCGATATGGCATTCCGGACTTCAAGCTGGAAAAACCCATCATCGACCGCCGGCTAAGCCAGTTAGCAGCCGAAGGCGTCCAGTTCCAGACCGATATGACCGCTGGAAAGGATATATCCACTCACTACCTGCGGAAACAATTCGACTGCATCTGTCTGACTATGGGTGCGGGTGAGCCGAGAGACCTGCCGGTGCAGGGCAGGGGCTACGAAAACGTCGTGTTCGCGATGGACTACCTGACGGCCCAGAACAGGATATGCGCAGGCGAGCCAATCGAAGGAC
>CAYUIL010000225.1:0-3453 GCA_964444715.1 uncultured Pirellulales bacterium
CGGAACGGGTGCGTGTGCGTGTTGTGTTGCCTCGGCTATAACCGGCCGATGTGAACGGTCTTCAACGGCGCAACTGCCGGGCGGGGAATTGCAACTGAGCTGGTCAATCGAAGACAACTGCGTCTATATGACCGGCCCTGCCGTAGTGGTCTTCCAAGGCATCTGGCATATTTAGATTAATGTTTCATCCCCTGTTCCTCATCCGCCCGGCTCTCCCCGAGAATCTGCTCACTTGGCTTTACAACAGGGGACCCATTCTTTCTCAAATCTTAAATCTCAAATCCTCGCCTTTGGCTGGCAAATACCAATTCACGGCAATAAACATTCGGGAAATTAGTATGGCATCACCCGGATTTCAGGATTTCCCCCTCTGACACGTCTTGCCATGACGACTTAGTCAGTTACTCGCCCTGCATTTTGCTACGGCAGATATCCCAGTTTTCCCGAAACGTTATTGTCTTGGGATGATCCGACCCCAAACTCTTTTCAGCAATTTCAACCGCCCGCTTAAAGAGTGGCTCGGCCTTGGCATACCTGCCCTGGGCTCTATAAAGTACCGCCAGACTGTTCAAGGATATCGCTACATAGGGGTGTTCTTTGCCCATCGCTTTCTCTATTATTGCCAGTGCTCGCTGGTAAAGCGGTTCGGCCTCGGCATACTTGCCCTGAGCTTGATAAAGTGACGCCAGATTGTTCAGGGATTGTGCTACATCAGGGTGGCCTTTGCCAAGTGCCTTCTCTCTTATTTCCAGTGCTCGCTGGTAAAGTGGCTCGGCCTCGGCATACTTGCCCTGGGCTTGATAAGGTGCCGCCAGATTGTTCAGATGCGCGGCGACTTTGGTAGAATTAGGGTCAAAAGCTTGGTCGATAGTTAAAGCTCTTTTAAAGATTTCTTTGGCTTCCTGGTATTTAGCCAACTCCAATAGGGTAATCCCCAGACCTGCCATTGCCGAGGTGTTATCGGGATTGCCGACAAGTATTGTTCGATAGGCGGATTCTGCTTCTTTGTATTTGGCAAGGCGAAGCATGGCACCTGCGTGAGAAAGTTGGGCACTTAAGCTAAACTGCGCTTTTATGTTTGCCTGTTCTGCGATGTGTTTCCATTTTTCACATTCGTCTAACAGTTCCTTTTCCTTAACGGAAAGAGGTCGCTCCGCATCTTCTTTTGTCAAGACCGGTGGGATTGTCTCTGGCAGCCTTTCGTTAATGTCAGCAAGTTTACGCAGGATTTCTTCATGGTCTCGCAAAGCCATTTCTTGGTTTGCTTTTGTCGGACCTGTTTTCCATAGAAAGACGGCAAAAAGAAAAGAAAGAATCGCTATCGTAGTACCAGCTGCCGCTATGAGGGCTTGTATTTTCACATTGTTGTACCAAGAGGCATCATCAAGACGGCTGAATCGGTGCTGCCAGCAGTATTCAGAACCTTTGTGCGCAAACCGGATGCATCGTTGTTTGTTGAATTTCAATGCTTTGCATTGTTTCTTATCCATAAGAAACCTGCCAAAGACCTCGGTTTGTCAGGATCGAGGCACGCCAAACCGACTATTTATCTCGTGAGATGACCTTATAAATCTCACTCAGTCCGTCTAAAGCGGACTATAAATCCTCATTTATCCAATGAGAGAGATATTTGATATATTATCTCGCGGCACGTTCCTCCCGTCAATCGTATTTAGACCGGCGTTTTATGCCGGATTATCGATCATCGACACTTGTCCGCCGTAGGCGGAATCCAGTATCGTGCAACGAGTATCAATCATCAATAGAATCCGTGGTTATTTTTATTGTCAGCCGGCAAATCGCCTTCGGCGGTGTCCCTTCCCCAGAAGGGATGCCTAAGGCAAAGGGGCGGCAGACGAAAATGAGACCTTGACAGAAGCTCGCTTCGAAAAAGGGCTTATTTAAGTACGCCTCACCGGCTGACTCAATCCGTGTAATCCGCGTAATCCGCGATTAAAACCTGCCTTTTTTTGTGCTTTTTCGCGGCTAATGCTAATTGAAATACAGTGTTAATCAGTGCTTGCCCGCCGATCAGTTTGGCGGGTTAATCCGTGTCTAAAAAAACCTCTGCGTCCTCCGCTTGCCTCGGCGTAGTTGCACAACGAAGCCGGGCGGTAAAAAATCACGTTTTTATGTTGTTTTTTTTCAACATCGGTGATTGACAAAAGCAACGCCGGACACTATTATTATAGCTGATATAAGCCGACTCTAAGGCGCCAATACAAAGAAGCCCACCACACCCACAAGGGGCAGGGAAAAGTAATGGCCGAAAAAGCGATTCTCGTTGTGGATGACGACCAGGTAATTCGTGACTGCCTGACGGATTTTCTGGCTAAAGAGGGCTTTCAAACTAAGGGTGTGGGAACCGTCAAGCAGGCGTCGGCTGAGCTGGAGGGCCGCGATTACGCACTGGTCATTACCGAAATCAATCTACCCGATGGAGACGGTTTCCAGATACTGGATATGACTCGGCTAAACTACCCTCAGACCGTTGTCATCGTGATAACCGGCTACGGCACCATCGTAAGCGCGGTCAGGGCTATTAAAATGGGGGCATACGACTACCTGACCAAGCCGATTAACGACGATGAATTGCGCTTGGCGGTGGAAAGGGCCATCAAGCAGCAAATGCTTATGAGCGAAAACGTCAGTTTGCGTCTTCAGCTCGAGCAAAGATATAGCTTAGACAACATATTAAGTCACGATTACAAGATGGCCAGGATATTCGACCTTGTAGAAGCAGTTGCCGATAGCAAGACGACGATTTTGATGACGGGGCCTTCGGGGACGGGCAAGACGATGCTCGCCCGCGCTATTCACCACCACTCAGGCAGACGCAACAAGGCGTTTGTGGAGGTCAGTTGCGGGGCTCTGCCGGAGACGCTATTGGAAAGCGAGCTGTTCGGCCACGTAAAGGGGGCATTCACCGGGGCGGTAGTCAACAAGAAGGGCAAGTTTCTCGCCGCGGACGGCGGGACAATCTTTTTGGATGAGGTCGGTAATGCCTCGCCTGCGCTGCAGGTCAAACTGCTGCGGGTTCTGGAGGACAGGCAGTTTGAGCCGGTCGGCAGCAACAAGACAATCACCGTCGATGCACGGATTGTAGTTGCCACAAACAAAAATCTGGTCGAGGAGGTGAAGCAGGACAGGTTCCGCGAGGATTTGTATTATAGAATAAACGTTCTGACCATCAATCTGCCGGGGCTGTGCGAAAGGGTCGGGGACATCCCGCTTTTGGCCAATCATTTCCTGAAACGATACTGCATCCAGCACAACAAGAAAAAATTAGGCATTACTGATGACGCCCTCGGCTATTTAGAGAGATACTCCTGGCCGGGCAACGTGCGTGAGCTTGAGAACGTTATCGAGCGTGCGGTGCTGCTCAGTAAGAACAGTTTCATAACCGTTGACGATTTGCCCGGCTCCGTCAAACAGGAACAGCCCACGAGCAGG
>CAYUIL010000226.1:0-2699 GCA_964444715.1 uncultured Pirellulales bacterium
GCCAATCGTCACATCCGCTACAACATTAGCATCATACCCCTGCGATGAGGTCGCAAATGAAGTAATCTGAGTCGGCGGCGTCCCTGTAACATTCACGTTATAAGTGCCGCCGTTAAAGGAGTCGGTGAAACTGACCGCGACCGGATTCGTTCGTATCCGCGCAAAGGCGTCATTCAATCCCGCCTCGGCAGTGCACATCGCTTCTGTGGCGTATAACTGATTTTGCATTAACTGCAATTCCTCTGTGGTCATCACCATAATGCCAATTGTGACTGCCGCCATAAGCGCAATCGCAAAGACGATTATCAAAAACACCGCACCGTTATTTTTTGTCTTCGTTATCATACTGCATCCGCTCTAAGGTCGTATTTCCTCTCCACAACAGCCAACACTGCTATCGGCAGGGGCTATTGCTATGGTAAGCATCCGCGCCTCCTGCGACGCAGTCAGGGTAAAAGTCGAAGTCCCGCTGCTCCCGGCAGACGACTGCACAATGTATCCTGCACCGCCGGAAACCACGCCGTCACTGGTAGTGGTCACCATTACGTCATCTATCCACAGATTCTCGCTGCCCCCGGGGCCGCCACCGGAATCAAGGGAAGTGGCCTCAAACTTGATGCGGAAGTCAGAACGGAAGTATTGTGCATCAGCACCGCTGTTGTTAATGGTTTCGTTGTAGTTGCGCCAGGTATCTTCAGGCCATTCGTTGCCTAACTCGAATCTGTCGTCGTATGAACCACCGTCATAAAGCTGGAGATAGATATTATCATCATCATCGATATCATCGTCCATATACCAGAAGTCAATCGTGAAGGAGCTGTAAGCACTTGTGTCGATATCATCAGATATCAAATCATCATCCGAACTGCCGGCATGTGCTGAATAGCTGCCGGAATGATACTCGCTGGCAGTGATATCCCAATCTGTCGTTCCACCGTCAGTCCACTGGCTAAAGTCATCCTCGAAGTCATCCTGAAACAATGTAATAGCGCTGCTGGAACTTTTATCCATTGTGATAGCCGTATGGCCGGAAAGGCCGGGGTCGTCTTCTGTGATATCATCATTGTCAAACGCCCCCAGACGAAGAACCAAGCAACCACCGACTGTTGCGTTTACTGCAGGACTGGTTGGCGTGCTGCCGGTCTCGCCGCCGGATCCGACCGACCAGGCATTTATGGGATTAGTTGGGTTGTGGCCGGTGAAGCGCATCATCCAGCCGTAGGCCTGCTGGCCACCGGACCACGTAAATTGATAACTGGACGACTCTGAAGCACTTGCAAGTTTCCACCAGGCGCCGAGCGTCACAGCGCTGCCATAGCTGCCCTGACTAATTTCTGTCCATCCCGATGGCGGTGAAATGGTAGTGCTGCCATCCGTAGCGACCGCAGCGATGAGCAAGTCGCCCTCAATACCTTCTATTCCACCCTCATTTATCTGCACTACGAAACCAATGATTACCTGCCGTTGGGGATTAGAGTGCGTAATGCTCGGCGTCTCGCTACTGCCGTCTGCTGTCTTGTACCCTGCAACGCCATCGGCTGACGTTATTGACAACTCGATAGCTTCAGTAAAACCGCCGCCAACCGAGTAGGAGCCCGTGTTGCCGGCCGTACCGGCAACAATGACCATATCACCTTCATCTGTCGAAAGAGCGCCGGTCGATATCGTTGAGTCGGAGTTGCTGCCGTCGCTGTCGCTGGCTCCGACAGGGTCACTCTGGTCAACACTGGCGAGAAAAACACTGGAGTACCCCACTCGGTCAGGGTCGCTGGACCACGATGGAGAGAAAGTATCACCGGTCGCCGCACTAATGCCGGCCTCGTTGAGCACATACGCCACAACATATGCCCGCCTGGAGCTTTCCTGGGTTTCCCTTTCGATGACCTTTGTCATCGGCTGGCCCCCATAGGTAACAGAATTCAGGCTCATATCAGCATCGTCGTCTTCGACGTGGGCTGTCAATATCAGGAGCCGGTTAGAACCGGCCTCGGCTGTATGTGTAAGACCGGATGTCCATGAGCCAAGTATTGCAACCGCGCTGGAACCGCCCGGTGTTGGAACGGCAATAGATGTGGTGTCGGAATCAGCTTTGGCCTCGGTAAATTCCTCGTATCTGAGGGTCTCAGCCAGTTCAGCGATTTCCTCGGCGCTGAGCGCGCGGTCATAAATGCGCACGTCGTCCATATCGCCGTTAAAGTAATTGTTTGGACCTCTGCTGCCGTCAAACGTAGTCGCCTCCGAACCTACTCCCAGAAAACCATAGCGCGTGTTTACCCCTCTTCCGAAGGTGCTGCCCCCGGAAGCCGAGGGCTCCGGGTTACCATCGATGTAGATAGTCAGCGTGCCGTTGTCAAATACCGCCGCCACATGATGCCATTCGCCGTCATCAACACGTGTGGTACTGCCGTAATCCACCTGGCCGGTACTGGTGCGTACATCCCAACCTACCTGACCGGGACCGCCACCACTTCCGTTAATTTCCAGCCGCCAGTACTCATTACGGTCATAGGACGCAATTATCTGGTCGTTACCATCGGTGGTTCGAATCCAGGCAGTGACGCTGACTTCCGCATACCCGCTACCGTCGTAGTATAGGTTTTGAATGGCCACGTAGTCATCGAAGCCATCAAAATTCAAGGCACCGTCCACAGCGCCGTCAGTCCACTCAGTGCCTACCATCTTGGTCAAGGTGCCGTCAT
>CAYUIL010000226.1:2709-3443 GCA_964444715.1 uncultured Pirellulales bacterium
TACCCGCCATATTTCTCAGTGTACCATCATTACTATTACCGCTGCTATCTACTGCTGTTAAACCGGAACTTTCGTCCAGCCCCCAGCAAGCAATAAGGTTAGGGTCGCCATCTGAACTTGAGTTTGTGCGCAGATAAACCCAGGTGGTAAAGGTTTTGTTCTGCCCAAGTGAAGCCGAATTGATAAAGACAGCATCAACCTTCACGACCCGGACCTCGTTTGTATCCGTAACAGGGAACAATGCATTATCCAAATCGCAGGCATCGTAGCACGTAAAGGCAAGTGAACTTACCGGCCCGGCCAAATCCGACAAACTGCCGACGACGCCGTATTCTACATAGCTATTGGCAGCAATGTCATATCGCATAGTATTGCCGTCATTGTCCTCAAACTCGATATACCCGTCGGTAGTTTCTGTATATGCGCTGACGTCGGTAATCCTCACGGCTTTTGACAGGTTGCGGTTTATATGGTCCATCAGCACCCTGCCGTTTTGCAGTGCTTCGGCGGTACCCTGCTTGCTGTCCCAACTGTTGCGTATGAGTGCGAACTGGGGCAGAACTGCAGCGAAAACGATTGTTATCATGGCCATTGCCACAATCAGCTCAAGCAGTGTCAGCGCCTTCCGTGACCGGATTTTGACGTCTCTTTTACTCATCTTTTTCTGCGCATAATCCCGATGGACAGAATCGGGCCTTACTATCGGTATTTTTCGGCATAAAATGCGGTCGGCG
>CAYUIL010000227.1:0-3432 GCA_964444715.1 uncultured Pirellulales bacterium
CAACAGGCGTATCGAACCAGTTTCATCCCAAAACTCGGCGACAGGCAAATCCATCGTCTGCTCGCTGAGAATAGCGGTATTTTGGTCGACCCCAGACCCGAATACGATTTCAAGAAGGGACATCTGAAAGGCGCGGTAAATATACCGCCTTATTTAACAGATAACGACCGCATAAAGACAATGGGCCAAATCGACAAGAAAGCCCGGGTTATCGTTTACTGCACCGATTCAACCCGTCGTCTGGCGGATATCGTAGCTTCCCGGCTGCTATCCGACGGGTTTTCCAATGTTATGATATACAAAGGCAAATGGGAGCGGCTGATAAGCAATACCTAATGAAGCGTCGGCTCGTTGCGGGCCTTGTGCTTGTCGTGCGACTGGCGGTTGGCTGCATCTTTATCGCCAGCAGCATCCCCAAGCTTCGCCAGCCATACGACTTTTTGGCCAGCGTTTACAGCTATGAGCTTGTCGGCCCCGAACTCGGAGTCATCATCGCAATGGTGCTGCCCTGGCTGGAGCTTTTGGTCGGGATATGTCTGGTGGGGGGGATTTTCGTAACAGGGGCGCTGCTGGCAAGTATCGGGATGTGTGCGATGTTCAGCTTTGTCCTGGCGTCCGCCTTGTGGCGGGGCCTCGAGATAAGTTGTGGCTGTTTTAATCCATCCGGCACAGGCGTCATAGGTTACTGGACCGCCGTTCGCGCAGCGGCGTTACTGCTGGCGGCTGCCGCAGCTTATGCCTACGCAGTGTCAGGCACGCGCGTGGCAGACAAAAGTCCCACCAACTGACCGGGTCCGTTCACAAGCCGACGTTGATTTTTGCCGCTTATCGTTTATGGTGGTAGCCGTCTATGAGACCGCCTGCGGAAAACATCAGCTCCTTTAGTCCCACAGTTCAGCGGTTGTGGGCGATGATGAATCCCTGTGTATTGTGCCCGCGTAATTGCGGAGTTTTTCGCAGCCCCTCGACTTCGCTCGGGACAGGCAAGGGCGAGATTGGGTTTTGCGGCATTGGCGATATGCCGGTGGTCAGCTCGCAGGGGCCGCATTTCGGCGAGGAGAGTGTGTTAGTCGGCCAAGGGGGCTCAGGCACTATATTTTTCGCCGGCTGCAACCTGGGATGCGTGTTCTGCCAGAATTACGACATAAGCCATTTTCGCCACGGCCAGCCCATAACACTCAGCGAGCTTGCCGATTTTATGCTTGATTTGCAAAGTTACGGTTGCAGCAACATCAATTTTGTTACGCCGACACACATTGCCCCGGCCATCGCGGCAGGTATCGAGATAGCTCGCAAGAAAGGACTTAACCTGCCCACGGTCTATAACAGCGGCGGCTACGATTCGGTTGAGACGCTCAAACTTCTGGAGGGCTTACTGGATATTTATATGCCCGATATGAAATTTTCCGACAGTGCTTCCGCTAAAGAGTTTGCAAATGCAGCGGATTATCCCGAAATAAATTTCACAGCCGTAAAGGAAATGCACCGACAGGTCGGCGATTTGCAAATTGATGAGCGAGGGCTGGCAACACGCGGGCTTCTGATTCGTCATCTGGTGCTGCCCAATAAGGTAGCGGGCAGTTTCAAGGTAATCGACTTTTTAGCGGAGACAATCAATCCCCATACCGCAATCAACGTTATGGACCAGTATCGCCCCTGCTTTAAGGCCGATTCCCTCCCTAAGATAAACCGCAGACCAACCCCTGAAGAAGTCGAAGAAGTCCGCCAATACGCCCTTCAAAAAGGCCTAAACGTTATCTGTTAAGACCGACTGAGATACATAAAACGCGTTGTTAAATCCCGAGCCGGGTGATATGGTATTTAGTGGTCTTGATACGAGGGCTATTATGATAAGATTCAATTGCCCGAAGTGCGGGAAAAGATATGCTGTCGGGGAGGAAATGGCCGGCAAGAAGGGTAAATGCTCATGCGATGCCATTATTACCATCCCTACTGTAAAAGTTTCGGAGGGAACACACGACGTCGCTGAAGTAGAGAGAAAGCCCAGTGGCTTTGAGAGCAGTTCTGCCTCTGTCGCTTCCTCGAAGATTCAAGGACGTGCGACCTACAAGGAGCAAGAGTATGAACAGTCCTTTAGCACAAACAAACCCTTTACTCAGGACACGGTACGAAAGAATTTCTGGTCTCGCCTCATCGGCTGTTCTATTGGCACAATCGTTTTCGCGCTAGTGATGTGCATCAGAGACGGTCTTGGCGCTTTGTTTTTTATTCTAATATTTGGGGCGGGCTTTACATTTGTTATGTGCTGGATGGGGCACAAAAACGATATCAGATGTCTTGAAGACAAGAAGTACTATGAGGAGCAAAAGGCAAGATTCCGTTTTGCCCACACCCCACAGTACAGGATAGCTCTTGGGGTGCTTGTTCTGGGTCTGCTCATCTGGGCCGTTACGAAATGGCGGTTCGCTGGTAACGAGCAGGCCTATCGTCAGTTCGTCACTGCCTTTTTTACGACGCGCATCCCCTTGAAACTTACCCTTCTTGCAATGAACATCCCTATATTCATTTTAATCGGCAGGATTATGGTTGGCAGTTGGAAGCGATACTGGCAGGTGGCCAAGTGGCATTTCATACCATTTCATATCTTTGTGCCTAGTTGGTGGAAGTTTCTCGGCACTGTTCGCATTGAGGATATATATTTGGCTGGCGCAGTCGATTCGCTGTGTATAGGAACATACCTGTTAGAGTATCTACTAATCAAAGTGTTGTTCTTGACGTGACCAGTTCTTTTAGCTGTTTGGCGTTTTCGACGGCGTGGCCTAAGACGTCGTTATTGAAATAGGCATAAACGCCGCGGCCGCTCTTTCGATTTTCTTTAATCCACTTTGCCCATTTAGCCAGCATCGGCTTGGTATAATTGCCTGCATATCGGCCTGAAGTGCCGTGAAAGCGGATATAAATCACGCCGCCGGTGATTACCTTCGGCGTTTGTTCGCCGCCCAAGTCGTGGATGCAGAAGCCGGCGTTGAATTCGTCTAACAGTTTGAATGTGTCATCCTCATACCAACTGTCGTGGCGGAACTCAAAAATGGCTTTGTGCTTTCTGGGTAGTAACTCTAAAAACGAGCCGAGGAGTTTCAAATTTTTGTGCAACATCGGCGGCAACTGATAAAGAACGGGGCCAAGATGGCTTTTCAATAGCTCGACTCTCTCGAAAAAACGATGCACCTCATCCCTGGTGTCTTTCAGTTTTTTGATATGAGTGATGTAGCGGTTGGCTTTGACGGCAAACAGGAAGTTGGCCGGTGCGAGTTTGTGCCATTTCCTGAGCGTTTGCTCCTGCGGCAAATGATAGAAGGTGTTGTTTATTTCGACAGTGTCAAATTCTTGCGCGTAGTAGCTTAGCCAGTCACTTTTGGGCAGGTCTTCGGGATAGAATCGGCCCTGCCAGTGGTCGTAATACCAGCCGGA
>CAYUIL010000228.1:0-1548 GCA_964444715.1 uncultured Pirellulales bacterium
CCCGTTTTGAGGACAGTGTGTGCCAAGTCCACCAAAGCCGACCAATAAACAGTGTTAATCCGTGTAAATCTGTGTAATCCGTGGTTAAAACCTTCGTGTTTCTTCGTGTCCAAAATCGGCAATCGACAATCGCAAATCGGAAATAAATAACCTCCGCGGTAAAATCTTTTGTTAAATCTTTTCAAATCTTAACGGGACAGTAGCGATAATATAAAAAACTGAATCCTTTTGTGCCTTCCTGCCTGCCCTCAATGTGCCTGCCCTGCGTAGATTTAGCGAAGAAGGGAGCTTCTTTGTAATAGCAAACGGAGGGTCCTCGCAAGCCCGCCCTCGAATATCGTAGTCGGGGGTCGTAAGCGGGGATTTGCGGCAAATAGAGCCAAAAATCAGCGGATTTTGAGGGTGGCTAGCGCTATGGCGGCAAACGCCGCGGCGATGAGCCAGAATCGGACAACGACCTGTGGCTCGGACCAGCCGGCCAAGTGGAAGTGGTGGTGGATAGGGGCGCAGTGGAAGAGGCGTTTGCCGCCGGTGTATTTGAAATAGCCGACCTGGAGGACGACGCTGGCGAGTTCGATGATGAAGACGCCGCCGATAATAAGCAGGAGAATTTCGTTTCTGGTGACAAGTGCGCCGTAGCCCATGGCGGCGCCTAAGGGCTGTGACCCGACGTCGCCCATAAAGACCTGGGCGGGGTGGCAGTTGAACCAGAGAAAGCCGAGGACTGCGCCGAGTATGGCGGAGAAGAAGACGGACAGCTCCCCTGCCTGGGGGATAGCGGGCAGGAGCAGGTAGCTTGCCCAGGTAACATGGGACGTTCGGCTCATAGTTTCGGAGGCGACATAGCAGAGGATGACCAGGACAAAGGAGGCGATACCCGTGCAGCCGGCGGCGAGGCCGTCCATACCGTCGGTGAGATTCACGGCGTTGCTCGTGGCGGAAAGGTAGAGGACGGCAATGAGAATGAACATCCAGGTAGCCAGAGGCAGGCCGTATTTATAGAAGGGCAGCCAAAATTTCCTGCCATCTTCGATATTGGCGAAGTCCATAAACAAAAATGATGCAATTAACACGGCTCCTGCGAACTGGAAGAGGATTTTTTCCCAGGGTTTGAGGCCGTCACGGCTGCGATGGCGAGTTTCGGCGGTGAGCTTGAGCCAGTCGTCGATGGCGCCGAGACCACCAAACCAAAGGACGAGCAGGATTGCTTTCTGGACGAATGGGTTGTTGAGCTTTGCCCACAGGAGTGTGGAGACAAGTGCGGCGGCTATGATAATTAGTCCGCCCATAGTAGGAGTGTTGATTTTTTGCTTGGTAAGCTCGTTGAGGGTGGCGTGGTGGAATTCGGGCCGGTCGCCGATTTTTTCCCGCATAAGCCAGCGGATAATGCGAGGGCCGAGGAGTAGCGCGATAATGAGACTTGTCAGCAGGGCGGCCATATCGCGAAACATCACCTCCTGATAGGCGTAAAAGCCGAGCCGATGAGTAAAGACATTGCGCAAGGACCAAAGAATATGATAAATCATTTCGTATCTCGGTCGGTTATTT
>CAYUIL010000228.1:1558-3411 GCA_964444715.1 uncultured Pirellulales bacterium
CGGTGAGTAAAGACATTGCGCAAAAACCAGAGAAGGTGGTAAATCATTCTATTTTCGTCTTCCTTGACCAGTGAGCCCCGACCTACCGGGAGCCACTGAAGAGAACTTTCAGTTTATCAACAACGCTCTCGAGCTTATTCACGCGAGAACCTTTGACGAGTATTATATCGGAATCTTTTATAAATTCATTCAGCCGGCTGCAAACATCGGCGGCAGTCCTAAAACAGCGTGTCTGCAGGTTCCCTGCCGCCTGCTGGGCCGCAGCTTTGGCGACGACGCCGGCAAGCTCGCCGACCGCAAGAAGCAAACCCACATTTGACCGGCCGACAAGCCGGCCAAGCTCGACGTGGAATTTTTCGGCCTGACTTCCGAGTTCGGCCATATCGCCGCAAATGAAGACCCGTCTTCGCTGCGCTTCCGTCTTCGCTAAAGCTACGCCGGACAGGTCGCCGGGGCAGGCCGCCCGGCGTTTTTCCTTTTTGGCCAGCGTTGCGAGGATGTCGAGGGCGTTTTTCATAGAGCAGGGGTTGGCGTTGTAGCAGTCGTTTATCACGGTGAGGGAGCCGATTTGGAGAATCTCGGTGCGCATCGGCAGAGGAGGTATGGTTTTTAGGGCGTCGGCAAAGTCGGGGAGGGAAACTTTGAACTGGTCGCAGACGGCCCAGGCGGCGAGTGCATTGCAGGCGTTGCCGAGGCCTGGGAGAGGGACGTGGATATCAACACCATCGATTTTGAAATGGGAGGACAGACCATCTGAACGGAGGTTTTTGGCGAGGTAGTTACAATCGGGGTTTGAGCCGAAGGTGAGGAATTTTTTGCCTTGTTTGCGGGCCATAGCGACGAGTTCGGGGCAGTCGCCGTTGAGTATGAGGGTCCCGGCGGGGCCGAGGCCCTGTGATATGGACAGTTTTTCCTTTGTGAGCGTCTCCAGGTCGCCGAAACCTTCGAGATGCGCCGGCGCCGTGGCGGTTACAAGAGCAACATCGGGTGAGGCGATGTGAGTGAGATACTCGATTTCGCCCGGGTGGTTGGCGCCAAGCTCGGCAATGACGATTTGGCAGTCGGGGTCGGAGGCTAAGAGAGTCAGCGGCAGGCCGATGAAGTTATTGAAATTTTTCGGCGACTGGAAGACTTTGAATCGTTTGGCCCCGCCCGTTGGCGAGGTCTCGCCTACGGCGGACAGGACGTGGTGGATGATTTGTCTTGTGGCGGTTTTACCGACTGAGCCGGTGATTGCGACGACTTTGAAATTGCAATCTTTACGATACCAGGAGGCGAGAACGCCGAGTGCTTTTACCGTGTCATCAACCTTGAGAATTACTTTATTGCTGATTGCTGATTGCTGATTGCTGATTGAGGCAGCTTTGCTTACGACGGCGCAGGTTGCACCTTTTGCGAATGCGTCGGCAAGAAAGTTATGGCCATCGAAATTCGGGCCGGCGATGGCGAAGAAGCAGTCGCCAAGTCGTGTTGAACGAGAGTCAGTGGATACCCATGATATGTATTGCGTTCCTTCGACTTCGCTCAGGACAGGATTGCGTGTTGCGTCGTGCGAAGCAATGATGCGGGCATCGATTATTTTAGCCAATTCTGTAAGTGAAAGTTCTTTCATTTTTCGTTTTTCAACCATTCAGGAAAAGCCGGACTCTTTGGAAAAACAGCATACGCACTTATGGGTTTATAATCAAGGTTGGAGAAGACGCATCTCATTCTGGGCCCCAGATAACGACCCTACTTCCATCCTTCGCCAAAAGGAGCTACGGAGGACAGGTCGCCGAAACCGGCTACGCAGGGTAAACTTTCTGGAGTCCCGCCTGCGGCGGGTAAACCCACCAAACAGACGGCGGGTAAAC
>CAYUIL010000229.1:0-3397 GCA_964444715.1 uncultured Pirellulales bacterium
GGTTTGGAGACAGAAAAATGAAACCTCTGTCGCTTAGATGCAAAATGTTGTTTATGCTGGGGGTTTTGTTTAGTCCAAAAAGGGCTGTGAGCTAAGTTGCTCACAGCCCTTTTTGTCACAAGTCATAAATCCGCCTGCATTATGGACAATCCAGGCAGTTGGGGTCAATACCAGGGCCGCCTGGATAGGGATTTCCGTCATTCGGCTCCAATATATTCCAGCTGGACAAAAGGATAGTCAAGTCGCAGAAGTGGACACGATAGTATCCGGTCTTCGTGCCGCCTTCTACATCATGACAAAAGTCGGCACAGATGCAAGGACTATGCCAGGCAGCCCCCGGGCCGCTTGGGTAGGGATTTCCGTAATTCGGCTCTAATGTGTCCCAGCAATCCAGCAGCAGACTCAAGTCGTTGAAATGGACATAATTGTATCCGGTCTTCGTGCCGCCTTCCGCCGCATTGTCGACATCACCATGGCACTGCCTCGGATTACACCAGCAACTCGGCCTGCCAGCTGATACTGATAACCACTCGTGATAATCCTTATGGCAGCAAGGGAAGCAATCGGTGAACAGGATAAACGACATATCCTCGCTCGTGTCGGTCTGGTCAGTAAGTGGTTTCCATTTCCATTGACCATTTTCCTGCTCCCATGCAGTGGCATTGTCGTTCTTGCCCATATCTGATAGTGAGCGAACCTCCCTTGCGCTCAATGCTCGGTCGTAGATGCGAACGTCATCGAGCAGGCCGTCATAGTAACGGTCAGTGAACTCAGAGTTTCTTCCTAAGTTGACGGCAAATGTATTACTATCTATGGACCCTGTATGATCCGTAGTATCTTGCAATACTCCATCAATGTACAACTTAACTTGATTTCCATCATAAGTTCCAGCCAAATGGTGCCAGTCGTCATTAAATGAACTATCTACCGGAAACAGTGTATCCTGCCACCAGTCTTCATCATAGATGAAAAATTCTATGGAATTGCCCCGATAGTGTTTTATCGCATAACTGTGGTCGCCTTTGGTCACATAAGGATTATCTTCGCTGTTGCCAGAATCATTTGTTTTAACCCACACTGCAATCGTAATCGCATCGCTAATATTCAAGCTCGCATTATTTCCACAATCAACGTAATCATCAATTCCATCGAATTCCAGAGCGCCGCCGCATATCTTGCCGGCCGTCCATGTTGGGCCATTGACGAGCGTGCCATTGTTGCCGTTGCCGGAACTATCATAAGCAATGGTGCCGCTGGTCTCGTTTAGCTTCCAGTATGCTATTTCTTCGCCCAGGCCCTCAGGCTCCCAGGTCACGCATTTATGGTTAGTCCAGCCCCACGGATAGCAGGGATCCGTTGTGTCGTACACCGCCGCTACGCTGAACCAGTAGATGCCGTTGACATCCTCCTGGCAGAACCAGTCGTTCGGGTCTTTCATTCGCACTGAGTAACGGAATACCGGCTCATTAGCGTCTCCATCGGGATGTTTGTCATAGCCGACCAGCACCTCGTCGTACTCGTGGGCCTCGTACTGCCAGAGCTTTTCGCCGGGATGGCTGAACGTGCATGGATCACCCGGATTCGGGTCCGGCACATCGGTCCAGATAGACAACAGGAAGTAGACCGGCTTCTGCGGCGGTATTGGTGTCGGTTCGCACTGACACGGCTGGTAGCGATAACCTATGTAGGAGCCCCACCATACCGCAGCAGTAATCGGCGTTTGTTTCTCGCATTTCCAATCATCAGCTACGAGACGGATAATGTTAGGCTCGTTGGGCTCAACTATAGCCATAGATTTCTCATCGTGGTAGTACGGCCAGTGTCGGATGCTGTCATAAGCCTGCTCAGCCTTGATGTAGGTCGGGTCGGTGCCCAGCTCGAAGGACAGGTCGTAGCTTTGTCCACATTCTTCAATTGGTTCGACAGAGTTTGGTTCCAACACAATACCCACATATGGATTTTTCACATGGCACTTTACGGCGCCATCCATCCAGCCGGCAGGGCGTGTCTTCCAGCCCCACCGGTAATCAACAGGGGCGCCGAGAGGATAAACGGCCGCGATACTGAGCCAGAAGGTATCATCCTCAGTCTGGTCGAGGAATGTATGCTGCCAGAAGACCTCCTCCTCAAGAAGCTCCACATGATACTGGAAGCAGCTATCAGCAGGTTTGTTCGGGAAGTTGTCTTGACCGACATACTGTACTTCTACGCTGGGTGCGCGTTCCTCAATCTGCCACAGCAACTTTTCAGGTCGGCTAAAGCTATTAGGGTCATTTGGGTCCTCGGCAACATTGCTCCAGAATCCGATTCGCCAGGCACCCGGTTGCATGAGCGGTGGTTCGTCCCCCTCCCATCCGATATATGAGCCCCACCAGTGAACCGATGTAACAGGCATATTTTCTAAACATCTAAAATCATCTGCCGCTACTTGCCAGGTGAGTATGGGTGTTGGACTAATAGTGTCGTATGAATCCCAGGTGTATACATCGCTATTAAAATTCACCTGATACCCGGCAGCGGGTGGAAGCTTGGCAGCGGCACCCCATATACCTACATCTTGAGTGTCAAGCGAATCCACATTAAAATCATTGATGGCCAGTTTCACAGTGCTTGACAGTCCGGGGATCACCACCGTACCACCATTGGGGTCGAAGGGCATAACCCAGTTTGGCTCAATGCGCTCACCCCACCACCCCTCGTTTGAATCCCAGGGCCTAACTTCTATGTTCTTGATGGTCCCCCAGGATGACATGTTTCCATTACTTTTGGGCGTGGTAGCGGTATCAAGGACCACGCTCAAATAGTAGTTGGGTTCACCTTTCAATTCGATACTATATGAACCTGCATCAGATTCAAGGACGCCGTCAATCCAGTCCAATCCTCCAAATCCCCAGGCTATGCCTTCCAACGGAGTACAAGAATCAATGTTCGACTCCCCAGCGGGCTCAAGAGATACGAGTGGGTCAGTCAGGTTTCCTGAACCGCCATCTACTAGGTCCCAATAGAAACCCTTTGGGCTCAGGTTGACGGCAAACAAATCATAATACTCAGTTCCACCGAGGGATGGTATATTTGCCCAGGGAACTGGACAAATCGGGACCCCCGTCTTACCTTGCCATTGTTCAAGTATATTCGAGTCACCTCGGCCTATAACAAGGTCCCGGTCGAAGTCAGCACAGGCATTATAGCAGGGGTCCGGGTAGATGCCGCCCCACGCAGCAGCCAGGATATCCGCATCATCGTCAGTAACATAGATATCACCCCATGGGCGTACTATTTTTTTATTGTCGGCATCGCCGTGGCACTGACGTGGCCAGTCAGGCCCCCAGCACTCAAAGTATGGAAGCTCGTGATGAGAGTTCACATCCCAGCCGCAATATACAGGTGGATTCAGGCT
>CAYUIL010000230.1:0-3378 GCA_964444715.1 uncultured Pirellulales bacterium
GGAACATTCAAATCATGCCTGATAGAGACGTTAAAACGATACGAGATTTAATTTACTATCAATACGCCGCGATAATTGTGCCCGTCTTCGTTTTGGAACTACGCCGAGGTCTTCGCTGCGCTACGAGGGGCTAAATATGCCAGATGCCTTGGAAGACCTCTACGGCAGGGCCGGTCATATAGACGCAATTGTCCCCGATTGGCCAGCTCAGTTGCAATTCTCCGCCCGGCAGTTGCGCCGTTGAAGACCGTTCTCCTCGGCCGGTTATAGCCGAGGCAACACAACACGCGCACGCACCCGTTCCGCAGGCAAGCGTAATGCCGCTGCCCCGTTCCCAGGTCCGCATCCTGAATTTGCTTTTCGTCTCAACCTCAACAAAATGCACGTTTGTCCGCCTTGGGAAAAGCCGGTGATTCTCAATCGCCGGCCCCAGCCGTCCAAGCTCAACTTTCGCAACGTCGTCGCAGAAAAACACCGCGTGCGGATTACCCATCGACACACAGGTCATTCGCAATTGCTGCCCTTCAATCTCAATTGGTCTATCTATAACTTTCTCGCCCGGCAGTTTTACCGGTATCTCTTCAGGCCGAAATCTCGGCTCGCCCATATTCACGCAAACCTTCTCTACCCTTTTGCCATTCACAGCCAACCCGACAGTCAAAATCCCTGCCTTTGTCTCAACCTTTAGCGACGCCGGATATCTGGCCTTACCGCCCATCAGAACCGCCCTGCCCGGCTTTGCTAATTTGTGTTCGTAGATGTATTTCGCAACGCATCGAATCCCGTTGCCGCACATCTCCGCTTCGGAGCCGTCCGCGTTAAATATCCGCATCTTCGCATCTGCTTTTTTCGATGGGCCTATCAGAATCAATCCATCCGCCCCGACGCCGAAATGCCTGTCGCTTATTTCTCTCGCAACTTTCGCGGGATTTGCGACTCGCTCGTGGAAACAGTCCACGAACACATAGTCATTGCCGGTCCCCTGCATTTTCGTAAATTTCATTTGTTGTCTCCAATTACTCCGGCCATTATACATCAGCCGGACGCTTTGGCAATCACGTGGGCTTCCTCAGAAAAGTTTAACCGGGCGAACTCGCCATGGTATTTCTTTGCTGCTGCGTCATACGCTTTCGCGGCGTCGATTTCGGAGGCGAAGGAGCCGAGCCAAACTTTTTTCCCGTTGCGCCCGATTGCGGTACACCAGCACTGGCTGCGCTTGTGAAAACTGACACCGATAAATCGAGATGAGGTTTTTAACCGGGTTTTTGCCCTGTTTTGCATATTTTGAGAGTGAGTAGCAGGGCGAAGATTTGCCCTGCGATTGTCGAGACCATTGTTATTTCTATGGTCAACAAAAAGGCCGGCAGGGTCATTCATAATTTCCCTGTGCATACGGACAATCTTTCTCTTTCCATTAGGTGATATAACGTTCCTGACGGCATAAATACTGTCCTTTTTTCCGTCGAGGGTCCAGTGAAAGAAATTGAGCCAGTAGAAATCCCGCGGGTCAACAATGGTGAATCTGCCTTCGCCGAGGGGAATTTTGCGGAAGGAATAACCGTAACGGAGAAGGCGATAGGTGAGCAGGGGACAGGTGAAAATAAAGTCGAGCCAGATTGGAACCTTGATTTGAATAGTTGTCATTTTCTAACCCTCTCTTCTGATGACAGAGGACAGAAGACGGATGACGGATGAGCTGTCCTCCGAACGCTGTCGTCCGTCCTCGGCCGCTATTGCGGCCTCTATAAATAGGCGCGAACTTGCGCGCTTTTGACGAAAACTAAGGGATTTCCTGATGGTAAAAAGGGGTGCGAAAAGTGCATAAGTGCACAAGGCACAAGCAGTTAAAAATTTTTTGAAAAAGTCAGCTTCTAAGGGTTTTCGACTTGCGCGCTTTTGCCCAACAAGTGTTTGAAACAAATGTTTGAAACGGTTGTTTTAAACAACTGTTTTAGTCGGAAATCAGGTCCTTCGACTCGTCCTGACGAATCAGGACTCGCTCAGGATCTCCGCTTCGCTGCGATTTGAATTTGCCTATTTTAACATGCTTTTTCACCACGGAGACCCGAAGGGCCACGAAGTTTTGTAAATAAAAAATACAGCGTGAATCAGCGTCTAATCTTATTTGCTCGGCTTCAATCGGTAGTTTCGGCCAGCTTCGGCAAATCCGTGTAAATCCGTGATTAAAGAAAGTTCGTTTTAATCTGCATCCAAACTTTTTCGCCCCGCGGCTTGAAATTCCATTTTGCCTGTCCCGAGCGGCTGTGGAGAGCGGTTTGGGGCCGTCTATTTGTGCGGAAAATACTTGAAAAGCCCGATGTATCTATTAAAGTGCTGTGTTTTTACGTTCCGGTCCGGCTTCGCTTTGCTTCGCCGTGACAAGACAAGCTAATCAGGGCGCAGCCAACAGGCGAAAACAGGAACAAATCCGCCTCGCCATAGGCGAGTAAAGTCCGGCGGATAAACATTAAGGTGCTGTTGAATAAGGAGAGCAGAAAGTGAAAATCGAAAGAATTGGAATCATAGGATGCGTTTCGGCGTTTGCCTCGACGTGCTTTGCGGCTGAGGCGGAGCCGGCAGAGGTCGCCGAGATTGCAGCAGGCGCCATACCCTGGCTGTGGTGGATTGCCCCGATTGGCTCGATAGCGGGTCTGCTCGTCGCCTATTACTTCTACAGGGCAATGATGTCCGCGCCGAAGGGCAACGAAAAGATGGAGGCCATTGCCTCTTATGTTCGTGAGGGTGCATACGCATATTTGTTCCGGCAGTATAAGGTGGTCGCTTTGGTATTTTTGGTGTTGTTTGCGATATTTGTATGGCTCGCATACATCGGCATCCAGAACCCCTTCGTGCCGGTGGCGTTTGTTACGGCGGGCTTCTTCAGCGCCCTGTCGGGCTTTTTGGGTATGAAGACCGCCACACAGGCATCCAGCAGGACGGCACAGGGCGCAATTCACAGCTTGAACAGGGCGTTGCAGGTTGCTTTTCGTTCCGGCGCCGTGATGGGGCTTGTGGTCGTCAGCTTCGGACTGCTCAACATCGCATTCTGGTACTGGCTTTTAGACCGGGTGGTTTATACGCCGGAGCATATGAAGAACGGTCTGATTTTGTGGGGACTGACACTGGTCAAGGCCGGTATGGACCCCGCCCACAAGCTGACGGAAATTACTACGACGATGATTACCTTTGGTATGGGTGCATCGACTCAGGCGTTGTTCGCACGTGTCGGCGGCGGCATTTTTACAAAGGCCGCTGACGTCGGGGCGGACCTGGTCGGCAAAGTAGAAGCGGGCATTCCGGAGGATGACCCTCGTAACCCGGCCACAATCGCGGATAACGTCGGCGACAACGTCGGCGACGTCGCGGGTATGGGCGCCG
>CAYUIL010000231.1:0-3340 GCA_964444715.1 uncultured Pirellulales bacterium
TTTCGCTCATTTTTTCCTCGATGCGCTCGAAGTCGCCGGGGCGAATCGGCTCATCGAGGTCAATATCGTAATAGAAGCCATCCTCCACGGTGGGGCCATAGACGAGTTTGGCATTGGGCCATAGCCGGCAAATCGCCTCGGCCATAATGTGCGCGCAACTATGGCGCATCACTTCCAGACCTTCAGCATCCTTTAGCGTGATGATTTGGAGTTTGGCGTCGGCCTTTATTGGTGTGGACAGGTCAACGAGCTGGTCATTGATTCTCGCGGCCACGGCCGCTTTTGCAAGGCCTGCGCCTATTTGTTCCGCCAGTTGCTTTGCCGTTACGCCGTCAGCGGCCTCTATAGTGGAGCCGTCCGGCAGTGTAATTCTCGCCATTAGTCAATCCGATAAACCGACCTTTTTTAAATAACTGCCAATCATCGGTATTTTAGCTGCGCCGCCGGCCAGTGTCAATCCACTTTGACAACGAGTATGGGCTGGGAAGCAAAGCCCGACAGGGCAAAGAATCTGTCAGCGGTTTGCAGGAATCCGTGAGGGCACTGAGTTATTGCAGCCAGTTGTCGGCGAGCACTGCCAGGTCGGATGCATTCACCCGGCCGTCGCCGTTGGGCCGGGGCCAGATGTCGGCAGAATGGCTTGGTAGTCCGACCTTTAGCCATTGCTCGGCGAAGTCGAGCAATGTATCAATGTCCTGGCTGACGCCCCATTGGTCTGCGAAGACGGCAAAGTCGGCAAAATTGACGATTCCGTCGCCCCCAGGGGGCACCAAATCCGCCGGTATTTTCTCGAGGAGCCATTCGTCGCACAGTTCGGTAAGGTCGTAAATATCCACGCCACCGGGACAAACGATATCGCCGAGCAGTATCTGCCAGATAAATCTCGGGTAACTTATACCCTCGCGTATTGACCAGATGTCATTGAAGTCCCACCCGGCGTCAGCAAATGTGGCGTGCGTTTTCATCTGTTCCGTTGTCTTTCCGATGCCGCCGGCGCTCGAGGACTGGGTGCTGCTGTTGGTATCCCAAAAGGAATTCGAGATTGTCCCCGAATAATTCCAGCCCAGCAGCCCCCCGACGAACATATTCCCGGATACTTGGCCTGATGAGTAGCATTTGGTGATAGTGCCCTGGTCGTTCATTCCCACCAGGCCGCCTACGTCGGAGTATGCGACAACCTCGCCTGTGGCATAGCAGTTTGTGACGACGCCATACTGCCCATTTTCTCCGACCAGACCACCAACCTCATCCTGCGAATCACCTCCCGACACAATACCCCCCGCCCAACAGGCCGAGACGGTATCGCCGTTGTATCCCACCAGCCCGCCAAGATAGTATGCGCCATTTCCGCCGGCGACAGCGGCCGTCGAAAAAGAGTTGCTGATAGTGCCGTCGCTTACCCCTACCAGCCCGCCGAGATAGTTTGATGAATTACCGCTGGTAACGGCACCTTTAGAATGGCAATCATTGATATCGCCATAGCTGTATCCCACCAGCCCGCCGAGATAGGCCGATGAATCCCCGCCGGTAACGGTGCTTGTTGAGGAGCAATTGCTGATTGTGCCGGTGAAGTTATATCCAGTTAGCCCGCCGACAAAGGAATAACCTGAAACGGTCCCGGCAACAGAAGAGTCGCTGATAGTTCCCTCATTGTATCCCACCAGCCCGCCAACATATTCGCTTCCGTTTACGTTTACACCGACAAGGGCAACTTTTTCGATTCTTGCAGTATTGCTGATATGACCGAAAATACCGATATAACCGCTGCCTGGCGCCGTGTACGTGAAATTGGAAATCGTGTGCCCATTGCCGTTAAAGACGCCGCTGAAAGCGTGTCTGTCATCGGTGCCAATGCGATTAAACTGTGTGCCGGTATAGGCGGCCAGATTTATATCAGCCATCAGCTTGAAGTGCTTGTCCCAGTCAGTGAAGTTGAGCCCAATTTGGTTCATCTCCTCGGCAGTGTATATCAGGCATGGGTCGTCAGGAGTGCCCGAACCGCCGGAGTACGTGGTGATGCTGGAATGGGGCAGGACAGACAATACAAATATCGCCAGCGATACTGCGGGCACTTTTCTGGCATTCATTACCACACCTTCATCAACCACATCCTCTTTGGCCGCGAGGCGGGCAATGTACCAAAACCGCCTTATTCTGTCAAGTAATCTTTTTCAAGTTCCGGATGTGAAGCGAGGCCCAACTGCGCGGATTTCAGCCCCACCGCGGCGGACGAGGAATGACAAGGCCTGAGGACTTTGGCGTTGAGGGCGAAGGAAAGAGGGCTTATACTTACGGTATGGCGAAAAAACGGCAGAGAAAAACGGAGCCCAAAGATGCCGTTAAAGCGGCGGCGGAATTCGGGATTGATATTTCGGCGCTGAAGGACAATCTCAAGTTAAGTTACAGCGACCGCATCAGGCGACATCAAATCGCACTTAATACCGTCGAGAAACTTCGTAAGGCCAAACTTGTATGACCGGCTGGGTCAGTGCTTTGGTTCGGGCGGTTCGAATCTGTAGCCGATTTCACGGATGGTGTGAATGAAGATTGGGCTGTGGGGTTTTGGCTCAATTTTATCCCGCAGGGTTGTAACGAAACGGTCTATGCTGCGGGGCGTGACAACGCAATCGTATCCCCAGACAGTGTTTAGAATCTCATCGCGGGTGAGCGCCCGGCCCGGCTTTTTGACGAAGAATTCGAGAAGGTTGAACTCCTTGGGCGACAGCTCAATTTCTTTTCCTTTTCGCGTCAGCCGTCTTGCCGGTATGTCGAGCCGGAAGCCGCCGAATTCGTAAACGTCCTGGACTTCCTTTTTAGCGCGTCGCAGGAAGGCGGCGGCACGGGCGAGAAGCTCTTTTATGCTGAAGGGCTTGGTAACGTAATCATCGGCGCCGAGGTTGAGGCCCAGGACGATATCTGATTCTTCGCCTTTTGCGGTGAGCATAATAATCGGCATATCGAGCTTCTGCTCGCGTATGAGCCGGCAGACCTCGTAGCCGTTGATTTTGGGAAGCATAATATCGAGGAGTATCAGGTCGGGTTTTGCGTCAAGCGCGGCGTTAAGGCCTTTTTCGCCGTCGGATGCGGTCAGGACCTTGTAGCCCTTGAACTCGAAGTTGTCTCTCAAGACCCGCAGCATCGTGGGGTCGTCTTCAACTATTAAGATTACTTCCATTTCTTACACCGGCCCGAATTTGTAACCAATATCGCCTATGGTATGGATAAACGTGGGTTTGTTCAAGTCGGGTTCTATTTTTTCGCGGATGGTTTTTATGAAGCCGTCGATATTTTTGGTGCTGACGAAATACGTAACGCCAAAGGCGCTCCTTAGTATCTCATC
>CAYUIL010000232.1:0-3326 GCA_964444715.1 uncultured Pirellulales bacterium
GAGATAGCCAGAAAGATACTTGCGCAAAAGGTGAAGGACGGCGACTACCAGATTGAATCGATAATTCAGGAGGCGTTGAATAATGCACCGACACGACAGGACATCGTGGTTCGATTGAATCCGCAGGACCTGGCTCGATGCCAGCAAATGCAACAAGAGGATGACGGGGCCGTCGCCGGCGTTAAATTCGTTGCGGACCCCGGCATTGGGCCGGCCCAGTGTGTGGTCGAAACCCCGAAAGGCAAGGTTGAATCATTGATAGACGAACACTTAGAGCAGGTCGGCAGAGCGCTTAGCAAGGCGGTGTGACAGCAGCGCACACGGACTTACACTGACTGAAACACTGACTAACACGGACTTGAAATAAGGAAAAGGAGTTATGGCCGAGAATCATCTCGAAGAGCTTTCGGTTGATTTTGACCGACTTCATTCGGCGCTTGAGACAATCAATTTGTTAGATTGCCAGGGCACGGTGGTAAAGGTTTCGGGGATGGCGGTGGAATCCAATGGTCCGATGGTGGGTTTGGGGGAGTTGTGCGGAATCCACATTCGCGACGGCAAACGCGTGTTAGCGGAAGTGGTGGGTTTCCAAAACGACCATCTTATTTTGCTGCCGCTTGAGCATATAGGCGGTATATCGCCTGGGGACACCGTTACTGCGAGGACCACACCAAGACACATCGTGCTCAGCGAGAGGGTTTTAGGCAGAGTCATCAACGGACTGGGCGAACCCATTGACGGGAAAGGGCCGTTAGCCGGAACTGAAAAGAGGGCATTGGACGCCGACAGCCCGCCGCCTCTGAGCCGAACAAAGATAACTGAGCCGCTTGCGCTTGGCATCCGGTCGATTGACGGAATGCTCACGTGCGGGAAGGGCCAGCGGGTCGGCATTTTCTCAGGCAGCGGGGTCGGCAAGAGCGTGCTGCTCGGGGACATTGCCACATCGAGTGAGGCAGACGTCAACGTTGTAGCACTGATAGGCGAGCGAGGGCGGGAGGTGCGGGAGTTTCTGGATAACGAGCTCGGCCCGGAGGGCCTGTCGCGCAGCGTGGTTGTGGTGGCGACTTCGGATTCGCCCCCCATCCAGCGCGTCAAGGCGGCATTCGTGGCGGTTACGGTCGCAGAGTATTTCAGAGACAAGGGCAAGAACGTTCTGTTTATGATGGACTCGCTGACGCGGTTTGCCCAGGCACAGCGTCAAATAGGTCTTGCGGCAGGCGAGCCGCCGGCAACCAAGGGTTATTGTCCGAGCGTATTTTCGCTGCTGCCGCGTCTTGTTGAGCGGCTGGGGCGAGCCGAAAAGGGCAGCATCACAGGGATACTCACGGTTCTTGTGGAGAACGACGACCTGACCGACCCGGTCGCAGACAGCGCCAGAAGCTTACTCGACGGACACATAGTGCTGTCGAGAAAACTGGGTGAGCGGGGACATTTCCCGGCGGTGGATATTTTAGCCAGCGTCAGTCGTCTGATGCCGGTGGTTATCAGCAAAGAACACCAAACAGCGGCAAGAAAACTGCGTGAGATTTACGCCATCTACGCCGATGCCGAGGACCTTATTAACATCGGGGCATTTTCGCCCGGCAGCAACCGGCGAATTGACGGGGCCATTGCCCTGATAGACCAGATAAGAAACTTCCTCGTCCAGTCCGTTCGGCAGAGAACCAGTTTGCAGGAAACTGTAAGACAAATGACGACCATCACCAAAACGTGGGACCGGCTGTTAGGCAGCTAAACTCGAGGAAACGAACTAAATGAGGCGATTCGTATGGCGGCTGCAGCGAGTGTTGGACATAAAGGCAAGGCAGGAACTGATAAAGACACAAGAGCTCTTTGCTTTAACCGAAAAACTTGCGCAGACGCGAGGCGAGCTGCTTGCACAACAAAGGATTCTGAAGGACATAGTAGAGTCGATAGCCAAAGAGAAGCCCAAGGACCGGCTGAGCAGGCAGGAATTTTTTCTGCGGCACTCGGCGGCAACAGATGAAAAAATCAAGCGGCTTCGAACCAAGGTCAAGGAGCTGGAGACGAAACAAAAAGAGAAGATTGCCGAGGTTTTGAAACTGCGGCGATTCAAGGAAAGTTTAGAACGGCTCAGAGAGCAGGCAAAAAAGAGGTATATAGAAGAGCAGGACAAGCTCGAACAGAAACAGATGGATGAGACGGCGACTTTGAGTTTTACCCGTGAAAGTCGTCGAACGGCCGAAAGCGCCGACGTTGAGAGCAAGGACGCTCAAAGTATGGGTTTAACCGCCGGCTTGCAGGAGAACCGAAGATGAGCAAAAAACAGATAATAATCGCTTCCGCCGCGGGGCTTTTGAGTTTTGCCGGGGCGTTTGTCGCGGCGTGGCTGGCCGGTCGGTCAAGCCCGACGCCATCCGAAACCGCAACACCATCGCCACAGACAGCCGCATCAACGCCATCGGCAACGACCAGTCCTGAATACACCACTGCAGATTCGCGAACCGCCAACGAGGCGGAAACAACAAGGGGACTGACTCAGAAACAACTCAAGAGCTTGGTCTATGAAGTGCGGGAAAAGATACAAGATTATGAAGGCAAGATGAAAGAGCTGGAGGTTCGCGAGGCGCGGCTGCAGATTACTCAGGAGACGCTCAAAAAAGACATCGACGAACTGAACCAACTGCGTGTGGAACTGGCGGCACTGGTGGCAAATTTGAAGGAGCAGAGAAGCCGGCTGCTCGAAACAAGGGCTGAGATAGCCAAGAGCGAAAAGGCGAACCTTGCCGGGATAGCGGCCACCTACGACAAGATGGACCCGGCCAGCGCCAACAAGATACTAAGCAGTATGTGCGCCAAGCAAATAGAGAGCGGCAGAATCAGGGGCGGCGCCGCCGATGATGCGGTGAAGATTCTGTTTTATATGACGGAAAGAACCAAGGCAAAAGTGCTTGCCGAGATGGTGGCATCAGAACCAAAGCTGGCTGCTGTGCTCTGCCTGAGATTAAAGGAAATAGTTGAGCAGAAATAATTATGGACCCTGCAACAATTATCGGAGTAATTCTTGGTTTCCTGCTTATCGGCTGGGCTATTCTGTCCGGCGGCAGTTGGACCATATTCGTTAATTATCCCGCGATGGCAATCACGATAGGCGGGATGCTGTGCGCGACGATGATACATTTTTCTCTGCCGCAGTTTCTGGGAATATTCTCGGTCATCAAAAAGACGATTGTTACCAAGATACCTTCTCCGGCCGAGCTAATTCAGCTTATGGTCAACTACGCCGCTATCAATAAGCGCGACGGTGCGCTGGCTTTGGAGCAGGAAATCCCCAAGGCCAAAGACGCATTTCTCGGAAGAGGCCT
>CAYUIL010000233.1:0-3321 GCA_964444715.1 uncultured Pirellulales bacterium
GAGACAACTAATAATAGGAGGGCAGCAATTGCTATATATACTATCGTTTCGACAGACCGGTAGAGCCCACCCGCAGCAAGTATAAGCAGGGTAGCACGCACGAGGAATACAGTAATCTTGAAGTCGGTCTGGGCTAGGGACCAACGGCGCACTTCTTCAGACTGCATGGCGAACTCGATTGTGCATCTCGTCAGAGTGTATACGATGCCGCAAGCCAACATGAGGGGCACTGAGGCATGAGATAGATCAACGCTGCCGGCCGGACCAAGGCTTAACGATCTGAGTTCAAACTGAGCAGTAGACCAAGCCAGACCTATACCGCAAAGAACGGACGTGCTCCGTCTCGCACGGCGGTAGGCATCGGTAATCTCCATGATAGCCCCCTTACCTTTGTTTGAACTAGGGACTGTTTGAACTAGGGACAGCCACTAATTTTTTGCCTTTTTCCTTTTACTTTTGGATGCTCTCAATTCTACCCAAGCCGTTCCCTTTTTCAACGGCGAAATCCTCCGAGGCAAAACAACCCCCTAACTCTCTCAAACTAAGCTTCCTCAAGGGTGAAACTCTTCGCGTTCTGGCGAGGCACGCCAAACCGACTATAAATCCTCCCGCACTTACTGTCAATTATCAATCCGCAATTCCAAAGACGAGATACGATATACGAACGCTTGCCTGCCGTCTGTGTGGCGGGACGAAATACGACCTGTCCGCTGTCTGCTATGCAAATACGCTGTCCGCTGTCTGCTCTTATTTCGGATACCCTATGGTATGGGCCAGGACCACTCGTTCCGGCCGGACTTTAATGACCTCACCAAATTTCTTCTGGTCAATTAATCCCCTGACCGTCGCCCCTAATCCCTCCGATGCACAATACAGATTGACATTTTGGGCCACAAGACCCACCTCGACGTGCACCCAGAGGTCTCGTTTTTCATTCGATACGGGCCTTTGAACATTGCTCCAACCCTTGAGGTTAAGAACATAAACCAGATTAAGCGGTGCAATGAATACGAAATCCTGCGTGCCGGCCAGTTTTCTAAAATCACCTTTTGCGACGGGTTTAAGCTCGTGCTTAGCCACGTCATATAAATAGACGCCTTCCGGCAGCACCGCATAAATATCAACGGAATAAATAGCCATTGCCGCGGGTGCGGTGCGCTTGCCGTCCGGCCTGTTTATACCATCAGCCGCCCAAAGCAGGTCTGACAACTGTTGCAGCGTGAGTTTCTTGTCCGAGATGTCCCGCTGCGTTTTTCTTTTCTTCAGCGCCTGCATTACGGAAATTCCCCTGTTCAAGTCAGGGGGATTTAGCTTGATTACGTCAAGCTGCACGGCGCCGCCTGTCTGCAGGCCCGGCTGCGGGTCAGGGGTGGTGCCGGACGCCGTATTGGCGTCCTCGGAAAAGCTCGATTTTACGCCGGCCAGCACGGTCAAAGCCGGCACGCTCTTTAAGAATGTTCTGCGATTCATACAATCCTCCAATCTTTGATTTGTCTTGAAATAATGATTGTTTCTTTGCCTCTTTCCCATCCGCCTGCCCTGCGTCGTGTCCGGCGTAGCGAAAGCGAAGTCGGAAGCTTCAGCGAAGCAGAAGTTTAATAGCTAAAAGATTCCTTCTTCATTGTCCGCCGACCTCGGCTGCCTGTCAAGATAAGGTTGCAGTTTGCTTATAAATCGCTTAGATTACTACGCTTCGATTGTCTAAACAGATATCCAATGGCTAATGACTATACAAAATTGACTGACGCTGAATTGTTGGACCGCTCTGCGGCCGGCGAGGAGGGAGCGTTTCGCGAAATCGTAAGCCGGTACAAACACGGCCTTTACGCCTTTTTGAGAAACTTCCTCAACCGCCAGGACCTTATCGAGGACGTCTTCCAGGAGACCTTCCTGCAGCTTTTCACCAGCCAGGCCAGCTTTGACCCCACCCGGCCGCTGCGTCCCTGGCTATATACAATCGCCGCGAATAAGGCCAAGGACACCCTTCGCAAGATGAAGAGGACCGCCGCCGTGCCCATCGGCACTATGACCGAATCCGACGAGATGTCCTTTGGCGATATGGTAAACGTCCTGACCGCCGAGGAGGAGCGCCCTTTTGAGGACCTCGAAAAGGACGAAACAGCGACTAACGTCCGGCGGATTGTAGCGGATATGCCGGATAATCTGAGAGAAATTTTAGTTTTGGCCTACTTTAACCGGTTTTCCTACAAACAAATGGCCCAGGTTTTAAGTATACCTATCGGCACGGTAAAAAGCCGGCTGCATACAGCGGTCGGCCGGTTCGCTAAAGAGTGGAAGGCATACGTAAGGAGCAAAAAGACGTAATGACACGTTTAAGCGAGCAGCAGAAACAACTTCTCTTCGATTACTGCTTAGGATTTACCTCCCAGCTCGAAACCGCACAGGCACAGGAATTGGTATTCTCAAACGACCAGGCCGCGGGGTTTGTTGCCTCGGTAAAGACCTCATTATCGCCTCTTGACAGCATAATGCCGGAGGCCTGTCCGGACGAATTGGCGGAGGGCATAATCTGGCGTGCCCAGCAGGCGGTGCGCACCAGCCGGCTGCAGCTCAACCAGCTTATCGCCGCCGAGCAGCACCGCAAGGTCGGGTTCTGGCGTAGTATGTTCGGCCGTCTGGCCACCGCAGCCGTCTTTATCATAGTGGGCAGCGCCCTTATCACCGGCGGGCGAATTGCCTCAAACTACGCCCATCAAAAATATTGGCAGAATCAATGCGGCGCTCGATTGGCGGGGTTGTTCCAGTCCCTGAGCAACTATAAGGACGACAACAGTGGCCAGATGCCGGCGCTGGCGGCCGCACCGGGCAGCCCCTGGGGAAGGGTTGGTGACCAGGGGCCGGAGAACGTGTCGAATACCCGCAGGATGTGGATTCTGGTGAAGGGTAAATACGCCGACCAAAACGATTTTATGTGTCCTGCCCGAAAGACCGATTGCAGTTTCAGTTGCAACCCGAAAGATTACAATGATTTTCCCCGCAGAAACCTTGTCACATACAGTTTCCGAATAGGTTGTCCGAAATCTGGTTCCATCGAGACCGGCAGGCGGGTCATAATTGCAGATATGAGTCCTATTTTTGAAAAAACCCTTCCTTCGCCGTCCGCACCAGTCAAACTCATCGACGAGCTGCTAAGGCGCAACAGCCCCAACCATAATGGCCGAGGCCAAAACGTTCTGTTCTGCGACGGCAGCGTCCACTTCATAAAGACCCGTCATACCGACCCTTCTCGCGACGACATCTTTACACTTCAGGGTATTGACACATACCGTGGGACAGAGTTGCCGACGTCCGAGGCAGACG
>CAYUIL010000234.1:0-3309 GCA_964444715.1 uncultured Pirellulales bacterium
GGGCGTCTGTCTCTGACAATGGAACTATGCGGTATGACTACGATAATTACCACGGAAATGACAACTGCGGTTCCTGCTTCTTCTCAGAGGTGAGGTTCGACGCCAACGGCAGTGGTGCCGGGGGCGAGGACTGGACCGGCGGCGGTGCTCTGCCCGACAACGATAAGGCCAAAATCCTGGCAATATCCTATATCGGGGGGCCAAGAAACGACGCGGGAGGGCCAACCAACAACTGGGACCCGAACTACGACAAGATGTACGTGGCGATTGAAAGTACCGATGGCAATTTTGGCAGTATCATCAAAAACAGCGACGAAGCTCAGAGGACGAGTGTGTGGGAGCAGCGGAAGGTCAGTCTTTATGACCTGAACAGTCCGGGTGTGAATCTCAAGGCCGTCAAGTATCTCTACCTTGGCTTTGGCATCAGATGCAACGGTGGGCTTCAAGGCGGCACTGGAACGGTTATGTTCGACGACATCCGGCTGTACCAAAGGCACTGCGTGCCGGAACACTCAGGGCTTGCCGCCGACTTAAGCGGCGACTGCCAGGTGAATTTGGACGACGTCAACGTGCTTGCCGACCAGTGGCTTGACGGGCAGACGCAAGTAACTCCCGTGCAGCCGCCGGATGCCAATCTTAAGCTCCGGTATGATTTCAACGAGACCACCGGCAAGATAGTGAATGACCTCTCAGGGAATAACTACGACGGCGATGTTAATGTTAAAAGCGGCGTAGCCGACGACAGCTGGTGGGACACCACCGGCGGCCATGACGGCAACGGGTGCATCAACCTGATTTTGGACTTTAACACGGTTATTGAAGCCAATAAGGCGGCGCTGGGCTTCGTGGCTGACAAAAACGCCATAACCTTCTCGGTCTGGGTCAATGCGGACGCTTACTCGCCGCCCGACTGGTGGGCCCGGCTTATCAGTGTCTACCAGGACACCAACTCATACACCTTTTATGAGAGCGAGGTTGTGGAGATTCAGTGCCCGTCAGCGCGGCCTCCGGAGGATTCCACTGGTCCGCAAGCCCGTTTCATCACGATCCCCGAAATATCCGGAAAATCGGTTTCAGGGACAATGCAAATGAGCGACTTTGGAGGCGGCTGGCATCACTATGCCTTCGTCAAGGACGCCGATGCCAACTTTATGAGCATCTATCATAACGGCGGGGATGTGAACACTACTACCACCAACCCCATGTTTGGACTCCCACTTGAGGCGTTCCGCATCAGCGACTGGGAGAGAGATGCAGAGCCCCCGGTGGTTGGCAAGACGTGGACCGGCAGGATAGACGATTTCAGGGTTTACAACTACGCCTTGTCGCCGGGGGAAGTTGCCTGGTTGGCGGGCTTCAGAAGTAATCCGAGCTATGTGCCTGTACCTTTCAATGCTACAGCTAATCTCAAGAGCAGCACGCCAGAGGCGGTTAACTTTGGTGACTTTGCCATACTGGCGCAGCAGTGGCTGAACGGGCCGAACCTCTGGCCATAGGTTACAGTTTTTTAATGATGTTTTTCGGGGCCTGCAATGCCAACAGGTATTGCAGGCCCCGCGTGTTTTTCAGGGGATAAGCAGGCCTGATAAGGGCCAAACGAGCAGCACAACAGCGGCATACAAACGTTGAGGATGTGGTCTTGGTTTCAAAGCTCGGCGTCGGTGCTGCCAAAAAACCAAAAAAATCTTCAAGCAGCAGCAAAAAAAACTCAAACTTCGGGGTTTTTTGAGGCCGCTGGCAGGCCAGAGGGATGATTATTGCCCTAAGTGCTTTGATTCAAAGCAATTACATTCTAACAAGGCGTTCACTTGCCGCTTCAGTTCCCGGGAAATGCACATCGGACCGGTGTTTTTGCCTTATTGTCCTTTCTACGTTTGTCTCATAAACGGTCGGGCGACAGTCCTTTTTGTATTGATTCTTTCGTTTAACCAAAAAAAACTTGATTTTTCGGGACGGAAGTGCTATTGTGAATGCGAACCGGCTTAGCGGCCTCGGCATATATATTATTGATATTTGAAAAGCTGAATGAACCGCGAAAGTGGGTTTCCGCACTCCTGTTCTTTCGACCACACTCTGGGTAGAGTTTACAGGAGCAACAAAAAATGGGGTGTTTCTACTATACGTTTTTGTTTCATTAACTGTTTAAAGTTTAATGGGTGGTAAATAGATAAAGGAGGAAAGTATGTATAGGAAATGTATTTCTATTATGGTTGTTCTGTATTTGATGGTGATGGGCAACTATGCCTTTGGCGTCGCCGTGGTGGATAGTTTTGGTTACCAGGACATGTGGCATAACGAGGATATGGTTAAGGTGCCGGAGTATAACGAACCTGCTACTATAACCGACGGCTGCGACTGGCACGAGGCCGGCGCCTGGGGTGCACAGCGAAACCCCAACAACGGCGGCAATACGGTACCGTGTCGCCCCCCGGATTTCAATGTGTTCGCGGCCATCGAACCCAAGCCACCGGGTCCGAATGTCGAAGGCGACATCAAATGTGCACGGCTGTCTATACAGCCCTGGAGCTGGGCGAATGATGAGAAGACCGTTGGGTTCACAATGACATTATTAGCAAATGCAGGCGACATCAACTGCGGGTCGCATATCGGCCTGGCCGACATGACCGACTATGTCGGTGGTCCTAGTCCAGGTTGGGGTTACCCCATTCTCAATATCTATGGGGGCAACATGCACACGCCCGGTTTCCCGGCCATAGATGCCGATGGCAATGACTATCTGGAACTTCACGGCCTCCATATCGGCGGCGGCGGTACCGGAACGGGACGCTGCTACGGCACCATTAATATGTATGGCGGCAGCATAATTGTCCCCAGGATTGCTATCAATTTCGGTGACGTAAATCTCTACGGCGGACTCCTGTACGACACCGACTTAAACGAGCCGAACTTCGTTATTTCACAATCGCAAGCTATGAACAAGATTAATATCGAGGGCAACGAAGTATCGGGCGGAGAGTTGCGATTACAGGGTGACCGGCGGCAAGGGGTTGGAGGGGTTTGGTATTACTACGGAAAGGGCAGGATTTGCCCCTGCAATGGCCGGGGCACCCTGTTCGTTGACTACAACGGCACCGACACAAGTGTCACCGCTTTGTGCACCCCTGGAAGTGCCTGGGACCCGAAGCCGCCGGACCGCAAAGACCGCGTATCCTTAGACCCAACCCTTACCTGGAAAGCAGGCCCCTGGGTGCAGGACGCCGGTGGTACGGGCCGCCACGCCGTGTACTTCGGCACCAACGAGGTCAATGTGACGGAAGCCAACGAGGTTAATCAGATGGGCGTCTATAA
>CAYUIL010000235.1:0-3303 GCA_964444715.1 uncultured Pirellulales bacterium
GCCCAAAAATCCCAAACCCAATTTCCAAAACGCCAAAATGAACCTAAGTTCTTTTATAACAATGAACTATGAACAAAAAACTATGAACAATGCCAACAAAAACAAACCCAAACAAACCCAATTTATCCTGAGCTTGTCGAATGGATCAAAGCCAATCTTGTAGTGAGCTTGCCCGCCCTGCTAGTCCCGAGCAAGGTCGAGGGAAGCGCAGCCGAATGGGTCGAACCTACCTGTAGTGAGCCTGTCGAACCTATTTCTAACGAGGCGTTATAGATTAAATCCGAGGGCTGAATATGAAACTAAAATTTTCTGCGAGGCTTGGTAAGAACGGCTAAGCATGTAGCGAATACCAAAAGCGCCGCCGTCGCCGGTTTACCCACCGAAGCTACGTACTGCCTGTGACCTATCGTTTTTTGCGGTGTAAGGTAAGGATAGTTGCGCCGAGAGTCATCAGAAGGGCGGAGGTGGGTTCCGGTATCGTCGCTATCCAACCCTCTGTATATCCGTCTGGGTTGACACCGCGGCCAACAATCGTCAAGCCATCAGTTGATATGTCATAAGCGCTCGTAAGCCTCCATCCTGTCAGGTCCAGGCCACAGTCATTTACCAACACATCGTTTAAATCCCGCATGCCATTGTCAGCATCCCAGATGAACGCCTCGGGTCCAGACGCCGAGTAGCTCTCTCCCACCACAAGCGAGCCATTGGCCGAAACACCATACGCGCAACTATACGAGAAGCCCCCTGGCAGCTCACCCAGACCCACCATTGTGCCATTCTCCCAACGGAACGCCTCGGGTCCAGAGGACGAGTAACTCTTTCCCACCACAACCGAGCCCTCGGCTGAGACGCCATGTGCTTCACTGTAGAACGTGCCACTAGGCAAGTCGCCTATGCCAATCATCACACTATTCTGCCACCGGAACGCTTCGCCTCCTGATGCGGAGGAACTTACTCCTACCACAACAGAACCATCAGCCGAAAGGCCATACCCTTCACTGGAGAAGTTGCCGCCGGGCAGGTCACCTATGCCAACCATCTGTCCATTTTCCCATCGGAAGGCCTCAAGTGGACTTTGATCGGAATTGCTCCATCCTACGACGACCGAGCCATCGGCTGATACATCATATGCCTCGCTGTAGAAACTGCCACCAGGCAGGTCACCGAGACCGACCATGACGCCGTTCTCCCACCGGAACGCTTCAATGCCCGATGCCGAGCGGCCCCACCCCACCACGACCATGCCATCGCTCGAGACGCTATGCGCTTCACTCCGCAAGCTGCTGCCAGGCAGGTCGCCTATGCCGACCATTTGGCTATTTTCCCAACGGAATGCTTCGAGAGTTGGGCCTGAGTAGCTGCGACCCACCACCACCAAGCCATCGGTGGAGACGGCAAACGCTTCGCTGTAAAAGCTGCCGCCTGGAAGGTCACTCAGGCCCTGAAAGCTCGGCTGAATTACCGCTTTTATGGGAATAACAAAGGAAACAACCACCAAAACCACAACTGCCAAAAAACTCGATTTCCTTTCCATCACTCTTCTCCTTGCTCAGTAAGCCTTTTAGAAACTATTCACCGCCGTGTGGAATTAAGAAATGCTTGCCTCGGCGTAGCCTTGGCGAAGCCGGGTCGCTCCTCCTATGAACGACCCACCGACCACAATTTTATATATTATAAACCGGTGCAAATTGCAAGAAAAAACCGGATACTCCTTTTTGGCCACAAAGACACCAAGACTCGAATTTTTTTCTTCACGTAGTTGATTTCTTTGTGACTTTGCGTCTTGGTGGCTGAATTTCCTCTGCGTGCTCTGCGGCAAATCCTTGCGGGGCTGCCAAAATGGCACAATTAACCAGAATGCAGAATTCAGAAAACGGCTGGCCGAAAAACCTAACCTCTTAGAATATAAGAGTTTAGCCCACCTAAGCAGATTACATCAGACTCCTGGCACGGGCTTTGCAATGTTTAATGAATACTGGTAATATATTGCTTTTGTTGAACGCGATACGAAATAAGAAAGGAAATCAATCATGGCTAAAATCATTGGCATAGATTTGGGAACGACAAATTCCGTGGTCGCCGTTATGGAAGGTTCGGCGCCGAAGGTATTGATAAATTCTTCCGGCTCCCGGCTGACGCCTTCGGTAGTCGGCTTCACAGATAAAGGCGAGCGGCTCGTCGGACAGATTGCGCGACATCAGCAGGTAACAAATCCTGAAAACACCGTATTTTCCATCAAGCGTTTCATGGGCCGAAGACACAGCGAGGTCTCATCAGAAGAAAAGATTGTCCCTTACAAAATTACCGGCGGACCCGAGGAGCTTGTCAAAGTAAAGGTTCGCGAAAAGGAATACACTCCGCCGGAAGTCTCAGCTATGGTCCTGCAGGATTTGAAAAAGACCGCTGAAGATTATCTTGGCGAAAAAGTAACCGACGCCGTCATTACCGTTCCTGCTTATTTTAATGATTCACAGCGTCAGGCAACCAAGGACGCAGGCAAAATAGCAGGCCTCAATGTCCGCAGGATTATCAACGAACCGACCGCCGCGGCCCTTGCTTACGGCGTCGAGAAGAAAAAAGACCAGAAGGTAGCTGTATTCGACTTTGGCGGCGGCACATTCGATATCTCTATCCTCGACATCGGTGGCTTCGGCGAGGAAGGCGGTGTTCTTGAAGTTCTCAGCACAAATGGTGATACGCATCTCGGCGGCGATGACCTCGATGCAGTTTTGATAAACTACCTCGCCGATGAGTTCAAAAAGAAAGAGGGTATCAACCTGCGCGAAGACCCGATGGCACATCAACGGCTCAAAGAGGCCTCTGAAAAGGCAAAGTGCGAACTTAGCTCGCAGGTTGAAGCGACCATTAATCTGCCGTTTATTACCGCTGACGCTTCTGGCCCGAAGCACCTGCAGATGACCATCACGCGAAGCAAGTTTGAATCGCTCGTCGAGCCAATCCTGGAACGTTTGAAACAGCCGTGCTACAGGGCGATGGAAGATGCGAAACTGGAACCCAAGGACATCACCGAGACCCTATTGGTAGGCGGCTCAACCAGAATTCCAAAGGTCCAGGAAATCGTCAAAGAAATCTTCTCCAAAGAACCGAACAAAAGCATAAACCCGGATGAAGTTGTTGCCCTCGGTGCCGCTATTCAAGGCGCAGTCCTGGCCGGTGATGCGGGAGTAAGGGACATCTTGCTTCTTGATGTAACGCCGCTTTCTCTGGGCGTCGAGACACTCGGCGGTGTTATGACAAAACTGATTGAGCGCAACACAACTATCCCTACCAGCAAGAAGGAGA
>CAYUIL010000236.1:0-3295 GCA_964444715.1 uncultured Pirellulales bacterium
GCGGGAAAGGATATGCTCCTTAGTTTGTGTTCGTCGGCTAATTTCAGCGAATTAAGCGTTGCGTTTCTGAGTTTCTCATCCTCATTTCCCTCACCCATCCTCGGCCCGACGGCGTGAATGACGTATTTCGCCTTGAGATTCCCACCCGTTGTGATGACCGCCCCGCCTACAAACGTCCCTCCGATTTTGTTGCATTCCTGCTGAATCGCCGGTCCCCCCTTCCGCCTTATCGCGCCCGCCACCCCACCGCCAAGAATCAGTCGAGCGTTGGCCGCGTTGACAATCGCGTCGGTGTCCATCTCGGTAATGTCGCCTTCAATCAGCTCCAGAACGCTATTGGCAATATCTACTTTCATAACGCTCATACCAGATTACATTCGTCGGCCCGAATTGAAAATAAAAAAACAAGGGCTTGCAGGTTTCTTCTTCCTGCAAGCCCCGTGAAAATTACAGCTCTTGTTCGCCGAAAGCAAATCGGTCTAAACTCAGAGCATTCGCCTGCGTCTCATCCAGCCGACAAGAACAATACCCATACTGCCCAGTAGCACCGCACCGGGTGCAGGTATGATAATCCGCACGAGCTGGTCCTGGCGTAGTGGGTGTCTCTCGTCGTAGGGGTCGTAGAGATTGAGTACGTAAATGTCGCCAGTGTCGGTCCAGCCGCAGTCCTCCGCCGCCTGATAGAATTTATCTTGAAGCGAGCCATCGCCTTCGTTCCAGGTTGGAACAACTATTTCGCCCTCGATGTACCATATCACGTCCTGAAGTGCTCTGGCGGAGTTTTTCCGGCCGGGGCCGGGCGTATTATAGTCGTAACCATAGTCAGCAAGGTCGCCATTGAGGAATGCGTCATAAAGGAATGCAGTCCCGAAATCGAGCGGGTCGCCCTCAGTTCCTAAGCCGCCATTTATTGCCTTAGTGCTGACCTCAACATTATACCTCCGGTTGAGCTCGATATACTCATTGTGTTCAAGGCAGAACGTCTGAAAGCGGATGTTGTCAACAACGCCCGGGATGCCGTTAGGACGCGCGGTAAACTCACCACCACCCGTACCACCGTAATAGTCATTTTGTCGGGTTATATAAACCGTTGGGCCGGCCAGTAAAGGACACGCAACTGCGCCGAGCACCAATACGATGATACAAGTATGTATCGCTCTATACATCTTCTTCATAAATCACAACCCCTGTCTTTTTTACATTTTATTGGGAGCGAACAACACTGGTTGTCCGATACCTCCAAGTTTGTCTATTTTACCTATTTTCACGCGTCCTGTCAATCATAAGTTTCCCATTTTCTTGCTTTTTAGGACTATACCCACCGAAACCAAGCCCACCGACCGATTGAGACCGCATTTTTAGCTTAATTTCCGCATTGCACGAAAAACGGGTGGCAACGAGATGGGTTGGCTGCGGGGGTTGGTTGCTGAAAATATCCGGGTCTGGCAGGGAGATGGAGGAAGCATTTCCGGGGAATTATGCTGCCATTTGCTGGCTAAGGAGCAAAAATATCAACTGCCGGCTCGCAACATCGGTCGGCGAGACAGGTGATTTTGAACCGATTGGCCTGCTGAAGCGCGACCTGAAAAACTACCAATAATGGCTTTTCAGCTCGCTGTAAATCTCGTCTTTATTTTGCCAGGCGTGGCTGTCAACGCCGGGCAGATGGAATTTCCACCCTCGCAGACAGCGCCACCACTGCAGAATTAGCCGAAGCAACCTCATTACAGACCCCTCCATTAAAAATATACAAAACAGCGCATACCCGAGCAAACACATAGTCATCTGACGAGCAATACGAAGCACAAAAGGCAACAACAGGGTAGAAAATGAGGTAAACAGGGACTCACTCCCGGTTTGTGATGACGCCGAACCCGAAAGGTATTGCTACGATATCGACTCGATTAGTTCCTTAAGCAACGGGTCGTCGCAGCAGTGCTTCAACTCAATCTGGAGATACTCGACATACTCCCGACCGTCGATGCCTAAGGGCTCCTGCCATTGCTCGAATCGCTTCTGGATTCGGCGGGCGTGTTCATCTGCCCACTGTTGTTTTTGGCCATCCAACATCCTTTTCGCTCCATCCTCCGCAGTAGCAGCAACTCCGTTACTGCTACGGAGGACGGAAGGCCTCAAAATGAACGGTAAATAATTGTATCTTTTTCGGCAGGATTGTCAAGGGTTTCCCCGATAAATTTTGCGATGTGGCCGCCGCCGGGGTTCGGCACCTCCCGGCCGATTAAACGTACTCAACCGTTGCAGGCGGCTTTGGGGTCAGGTCGTAAAGGCAGCGGTTAACGCCCTTTATGTCGGTTATCCGCCGGCAAATCCGTTCGAGCTTCTCCCACGGCAGGCGAGTGGCGGTGGCTGTCCGGGCGTCGGTGCTTTCGATGCAGCGAACGACGATAATCTGGCCAAATTCGCGTTTATTGTTCCTGATGCCGGTTGCGTAATCATTGAGCAGCACGGCCAGATACTGAAATGCGCCGGTATCAGCAAGCTCCTCCTCGACTATCGCTGTTGCCGCCCGCACGGTTTCGAGTCGCTGTTCGGTTACTTCGCCGACGATTCGAGCGGCCAAGGCCGGGCCGGGGAACGGAATCCGCTGCGAAATTTCGGCCGGTATGCCCAGCAGTTTGGCGACCTCGCGGACGTCGTCTTTTCGCAGGGTCTTCAACGGCTCTACCACGGTGTAGCCATAAGATTTTTCGGTGTCGATGCCTAATTGAGTCAGGATATTGTGCTGACGCTTGATGCCGGCGACGGTTTCCTCGATGTCGGTTAAAATTGTGCCGTGCAGGAGGAACTTTGCGCCGGATTTCTTGACGATTTGGCTAAAAACCTTCGAGTAGAAGGTGTCGGTAATTGCCTGTCGCTTCTTTTCCGGGTCGGTAATACCCCTTAGCGCAGCGAGAAACTCTTTTCGGGCATCGACCAGCTCAATGAGGATACCCGTATCCGAAAAAACTTTCACAACTCGCTTCGGCTCACCCTCCCTCATAAGGGCATTGTCGATAAATATGGTCTTGAGGTGGTCGCCGATGGCACGATGTGCGAGGACCGTTACAGTTGAGCTATCGACTCCGCCGCTCAGCGCGTTTATCGCCCTGCCGCTGCCGATGGTCTTTTTGATTTCCGCAATCTGCTCATCGATGAATTGTTTGTAATCCATTACCGGCTCCTTACAATTCAAATCTGCTGACAGTTACAGTCGAAAGCAAATACCCGCGGGCATAAGAATACCCTTTGACTGCGGAAATGTCATCAAAATTGTCCCCGGCAGGATAACCTCCTT
>CAYUIL010000237.1:0-3275 GCA_964444715.1 uncultured Pirellulales bacterium
TAGTATTTATTTTTGACCGCATTGTTTTACCTACTGTTTTATTTTCTTATATGCCCTGTATTCTTTAAGATTTTTATAAGGTGAGCGGTCTAAGTCAACCGCTTTGGCCATATCTTTAGCAAGATAATACATCCAATAGTCATCGAAGACCTTCTCTCCAAGTTTGGAGAAAGGTCCCTTTCCATCCATCAGGTCTTCTATTTTTGTTACAGAACCTATGTTCTTGGTATTTCCGCTGCCCGGTCGTTCAGCAGCAATCCTGTATTTTTCTTGCACAAAGAACGTAAAGTCACGCACCACCGATGTAATCTTTTGCAATTCATCAAGGCGGTAAATCCTTTTTTCGTCAGACAATTCCTCCATACGAGAATAGATTATACCCAGCACAAAGTGGCCTACATATTCGTCATACGGAAATGTAATATTCTTTTTGCTGGCCCTATTGCGGAAATATCCTGTAAATGCACCCAGCGTCATCCCATTGACTTCGTTGGCGTTCTTCCTATACGTGCTTTTCAAGTCAACGGCAAACTTGTTGTTTTGCTTATCCACAAAAGTTATATCAGGGTAAAAATTTTGCTCTTTGCATAAAACCATTCTGAGTGAATTATCTTCAGCGAAGGTGCATATCTTTGGGAAAAGAAGAAGTTCCATTATTTTTGAGACGACTTTTGTATCAACCGAAATCGTGTAAATGTTTTTTGCGATATCGATAAAACCTTTAACGACCCAGTCACCTTTTTGTGTAGAAACCGCCGCATTGAACAATTCAATATGCGTGAGAAGTTTTTTCCTGAAATCTTCTTTCAATTTTTCTTTCTGTTTTGAGTCAATCATGTGTGTCCTTTTTAATTCTCTAAAATCTCGGAACAGCCCTTTTTATTAACTTTCTACTTGCCCCCTGATTATATCTAAATCAATTCCTTTCCGCCAGAGACGAATAAATATCAACGTCAAAATCCTCCCGCACTTACTGTCAATTATCAATCCGCCTTCCGCATCCTAAATCATCAATCATCATTCATCAATCAGAAATGCCTTTATATCGCTAAACAGTGAAAGAGGACAAGCTTTTTTCAGTTCTGCAATCCGCAGTCCAAAATGGAATCCGTGTTATTTTGCCGTCAGCCGGCAAATCGCCTTTGGCGGTGGGCGACAAAGTCGCCCGGCAGACGAGATAAAGGTCTTGCGCACCCCTTAGGGGGAGCATTAAATTTTGCTCGGCTTCAAAATGAAGGCCTAAGGCCTTTTACCCTCCGTAGCGGCAGTATGTAGCGAAGGATGGGTCGCGGGCAAGGCAATGGTCTTTCGCATAAGCTCGCTTAGAGAAAAGACCTTGCCGAAGAACGCCAAGCCGAGCAAAAGCAGCTTGCCTCGGCGTAGTCCTCCGACGAAGCCGGGTGTGCTCTGCCTGCCCCGGCGAAGCGCAGCGAAGAGGGGTGGCTGAAAATCTCTGCCTGCCCTGCGTAGCCGCTTCGGCGAAGCGGGGTGGCAAACAACTTGTTTTCCACTCGCGTCCCTTCTATAATTACTGCCGGATTACATTGTTACGAATAAGGAGATACCCCTTTGAAAGTCGCGTTACTGGGTCTGTTGGAATCGGGCAAAAGCACACTTTTTTCCGCCGTAACAGGCCGACCGCTGGCGCCCATCGGCTCAACCGCACTCGAAGAAGCAATGCTCTCCGTCCCGGACCCGCGTCTTGACCGGCTCGCCCAGCTCTACCAGCCCAAAAAGATTGTTCACGCCTCCGTGGACTGCCTCGACCTGCCCGGCTTCAACTTCACCGACGACCACGGCCGGCACGCCGCCAAGCACCTCCTCGAAAAAATCAGGACCGCTGACCTTCTCATCCCGGTCGTCCGCGCCTTCGATGACCCGTCCATCCCGCCTTACCGGGGCCGAATCGACCCCGCCAAAGACCTTGCCGAATTGCTCACCGAGCTTCTGCTCGCGGATTTGGCCCTTGTTACGACGCGCATCGAAAATCTTGAAAAACAGACAAAAAAACCGACTGCAACTCAGCCGCACGACAAAGCTGAGCTTGCCCTTCAAAAAAAGCTCCAGCAGACAATCGAAGCCGAAAAACCCATCCGTTCGGCAATCGCCAATGACGCCGAGCTCGAAATGATAAAATCGCTGGGCTTTTTTACCCTCAAGCCGATGGTCGTCGCCGTCAACGTTGGTGAATCCACCACGGCGGACAAGTCCGACCTCACCAGAGAATTCACCTTCCCCGACGTGGTGCCAACCGGCACCGGCATCATTACCATTAGCGCCAAACTCGAATACGAGCTTGCCCAGCTTGACCCCGAATCGAAAGCCGAGTTTATGGCTGATATGGGCATCACCGAATCCGCCGTTCTCAAATTCGCCCATAGCTGCTATTCTGCTCTGGGCCTCATCAGCTTTCTCACCGTCGTCTCCGGCGAGCTTCGCGCCTGGCCCATCCATAAGGGCACTGTCGCCCTCGACGCCGCAGGAAAAGTCCACACCGACATAAAACGCGGCTTCATTAAGGCCGAAACCATCTCCTTCGACGAACTCCAGGCCCTCGGCTCCGAAAAGGCCGCCCGCGCCGCGGGCAAAATCCGTCTTGAAGGAAAGGAATACGTCGTCCGCGACGGCGACGTCATCCACTTCCGCTTCAATGTCTGATTCCGTCTTCTGTGTCGCGGGCATCTTGCCCGCGTCTTCCTTTCGTTTTAATAAATCCCGCCCGAAGGCCTCCACACTTTTATCCACAATTGATTCGCCTTATTTTGCCCATCTTAACTTTTACATTGGATATTGGGCGTTGGATATTGGACATTTCCCCGCCGCGGGCGTGATTTATTCGCCGAAGGCGAATTGCACATTTCCTCCGGGAAATTCAACCGGGCGAACTCCCCATGATATTCGAGAACTGCTTTATCGTGGGCGCGGGCGGCGTCGATTTCGGAGGCGAAGGAGCCGAGCCAAATTTTTTTCCCATTATGCCGGATATCGGCATACCAGCGTTGGTGTCGTTTGTGAAAACAAACTCCGATGAATCGAGAAGAGGTTTTTGATTTGGTTTTTCGCCTGTTGCAAGAGTTTTGCGCGCGAGTCGCGAGGCGAAGGTTTTCCCTTCGGTTATCAAGACCGACGCTATTTCGATGGTCAACGAGAAGGCCGGGGGGCGCGTTCATAATCTCCCTGTGCAGGCGTGCCACCCTGGTCCGCCCCGACCTGATTTTGATATTGCAGACAACGTAGCGTTTCCCTTTGCTTGCATAAATGCCCCATTTGAAATC
>CAYUIL010000238.1:0-3254 GCA_964444715.1 uncultured Pirellulales bacterium
TGCCGGGGCTTGGGTTGGTCAGGTCAAGCAAAAGAGGAAGTATCTTTTTTTCGCCTTTTTGGACTGCTTCAAGGTAGTTTTTTTCGACGGCGGCAGGGTCGATATCGAAAGAGACGGTTTGTATCCCCCTGTCGCTCGCCAGACGGCTGAACAATCCGTCGTTTGCGCCGAGGTCCCAGACGCTCTTCGGATTGACCTTCCCTATGAACTCGGCGACGAGCCGTTTTTTCTGCTCTAATGCATCACTGGTATAATTCATCTGGTCATAATAATCCGCCCATTCTGTCCCCGCGGGCCGCCACTTCAGCTTACTGACGGCTGATTCCAAGCTGTCAATGATGCCGAGAAGAGAAAAGCGTGACATCCTGTGCTCGCTCTTTTTGACCGCCCTGCGGGCAAAGACCTTTTGACTTTTGGCATGGAAATGGATGTGCGCCAGCAGTGAGAAGCGAAAACGAGTGCGAAAAGGAAGAAGCGCATCCGCCAGATCCACGGGGATGCCGTCAATATAGTTTCTTAGTAAACCGCCTAAGCGAATGTCCCCATAGCTCATCAGCGACAGGGGCACAAGAAAATGCCGGCAGAACTGCCCGTAGGCGACCCAGGGCTGGCCCTGGCGGTACTTCTCGAAAGACAGGGTGTCGATGAGGAGGACTCTGCCGTCTGCGAACTGTACGTTATAGGCGCTGCCGTCCTTCAGCGACATATCAAACTCAAGCGCCTTTTTTTGGATTTCGAGCGTGACAAGGGCAGCGGCCTTGAGCTGGCTGAAACTCCACTCATACGGATACGATACAAAGGGTATCATCTCAGGCCTGATTATCCTGTAGGCCCTGTCCGGCTCGGGAGGCGCAATGTCAACCTCTTCGTGTGCAATGAGCAGGCGGGCGTCCGCCAGGGATTTGTAGAGGCCTGAATTCATAAGCCGGTCGTAGTCCTCTCTGTAAAAATTGTTCACCTGGCGATAAATTCTGCCGTCACGCCAAAAAAGAAATCCGCTCGGGTCTCTGAATGACGCCGGGACGTCTCCCTGAGTGTTCATTTTTACGGTGTCTTCCCTTTTTTGCCGAAGATGTTTTTGAAAAATGTCTTGATTCTGCTCCAGAATATCTTTATCGCAAAAGAGCTTCCGACTAAGCCGGCTATGACAATCTGTATGATGAAGCTGCCGGTTCCCGGGTCGATATAGGCGCAAAAGCGGTGATGTGCCGCGAGAGATAGGATATTGAGGATTTGTTGTGCCGCTGCGGAATAAACAATCGAATGCATTATGCTTCTTACCCCTTCACAGTAAACAGATTATCAGAGGCCCCAAAATTGGCGTTTCTGATGTCCGTACCGGCAAAAGGGCCTCACAATGCAACTTCACACTGTGAATTATTATAGCAGCACGGCTTTGCCCTGTCAAATCCAAATATACATAACTGTCCCAAAGCACTGCCATCGCGGCTGGGGAGCACCGTTGACATAAAACACCTCCTGATTTAGCATAGTGCATCTTCGGCGTTTTATAGAGGTCTTGAAATGGCTCAAAATGAAAACAAAAGTTACAGTAACACGTTGAACCTGCCGCAGACGACCTTCTCGATGAAGGCCAACCTCGTCCAGCGTGAGCCACAGTTGCAAAAGGATTGGCTCAAGCGCGACCTCTACGGCCAAATCAGGGCCGCCCGCAAAGGTGCGCCGCTCTACATCCTGCACGATGGCCCCCCGTACGCAAACGGCGACATTCACATGGGCCACGTCATTGACAAAGTCCTCAAGGATTTCGTCGTCCGCTATAAGACAATGACCGGCTTCGACAGCCCTTACGTCCCCGGCTGGGACTGCCACGGCCTGCCCATCGAATCGAAGGTCGTTACCGAACTCGGCGATAAGGCAAAAGAATTGTCCAAACCCGAAATTCGCCAGCTTTGCAAAAAATACGCGAGCAAATACGTAAAAATTCAAAGCAGGCAATTTCAGCAGCTCGGTGTCTTCGGCGATTTCGAAAATCCTTATCTTACTTTCAAGCCGCAATACGAAGCGGGCATCCTCGAGGTCTTTGCAGAGCTTGTCGAAAAAGGCCTTGTCAAAAAACAGTTGAAGCCAATCCACTGGTCCGTCGGCTGCGAAACCGCTCTCGCCGAAGCCGAACTCGAATATAAAGACATCGACTCCCCAAGCATCTTCGTAAATTACGCCCTCGAAAAAAACAGTGTCCCTCGTCTAATCGAGCTCGGATTGGTTTCCCCCGAACAGGCGCAAAAGGCAAAGGTCTGCTTTATGATTTGGACGACAACGCCCTGGACTCTGGCTGCCAATCTTGCTGTCGCAGTTCACCCACGCCTTGAATATGTCACCATCGGCTACGAGCACAATAATCAAAAATTCGTCTCAGTCGTCGTCAGTGACCGTCTCCCTGCCGTTATATCAGCAGCAGGATTGAAAGAAGGACAATACAAAATCAGTCAGGGTAAAGTTACCGGCGATAAGCTCGAAGGGCTGCGCTATCATCATCCCTTCGTCTCAAAAAACCCAACCGACAAAGATGCTTATATGGTGATATTGGCCGACTATGTTACGACCGAGGACGGCACAGGCCTCGTTCATATCGCCCCCGGACACGGCATCGAGGACTATCTGTCGGGGCAAAAGTATGGTCTGGCCATATATTCGCCGGTAAAAGATGATGGCTGCTATAACGACACTGTCCCCGAATGGCTCCGCGGCAAAAACGTCCTCAACGTTGACCGCCAAATCATCGACTATCTGAAACAAGATGGTTCGCTCGTCGCTGAACAGAAAATCACTCATAGTTACCCGCACTGCTGGCGAAGCAAGATGCCCGTCATTTTCCGCGCAACAGAGCAGTGGTTCGTCAGCGTTGACAAAGAATTACCTGGTATCAACAAATCCCTCCGCGACCTCGCACTCGATGCTGTCAAAAACGTCCGCTGGATTCCCGCGTGGGGACAAAAACGAATCGAGGGTATGCTCGAATCCCGACCCGACTGGTGCATCAGCAGACAACGAAGCTGGGGTCTTCCAATTCCCGCATTCGTCAATCCCCAGGGTGAAGCACTTTTGACAAAGGAATCGGTCCTGGCGGTGACAAAACACATCGCCGCAAAAGGGTCTGACAGTTGGTTTACCGACTCGCCCCGTCAAATCTTAGGCGAGGATTTCAAACTGCCCGCCGGCTTCTCATTCGATGAGTTGAAAAAAGAAGAGAATATCTTCGACGTCTGGTTCGAAGCCGGTTGCAGTTGGTA
>CAYUIL010000239.1:0-3227 GCA_964444715.1 uncultured Pirellulales bacterium
CTCTCTTTCTCCCAAACCAGCATGAACCAGAGCGATAGCGGATGAGGACACGTAGCTCAATCGCCGCCGCGCCATCAACTCTTTCAGGATTTGCCGTGCCTCGGCGATCCGGCCGGCCTGACCGTATGCGCTACCCAGTGCCCACAACGTTGATGCATGCCCCCCGGAGAGTTCATTCGCCTTTTGGGCTATGGTGATGGCTTCACCCGGCCGACCCATCGCGGCTAAGGCAACCGAGAACAACAAATAAGAGAAATAAAAGTTCGGGTCCAGATCGATGGCATGCTGGTATTGCTCGACCATCGGTTCGAATTGCTCCAGGCAATGAAGGATAAATCCCAATAATGAGTTGTAGAATGGATCGAGCGGATCCAGCTCCACAGCACGCCGCATCTCGGCCACGGCCTGTTCTGACCTGACCCCCTAGGATCGATCCACTTTTTAAGTTAGGATTTTGGTAGAATTGGATCGACAAGAAAGGGGGATTTTTATGCCCAGGAGGAAGTATTCGGTCGAGCAGATTCTTACCAAGCTTAGGGAAGCCGAAGTTCTGCAATCGAAAGGATCAACTGTTCAAGAAGCCTGTAAACAGATCGGTGTTACTGAGCAGACCTTTTACCGTTGGCGCAAGGAGTATGGAGGATTACGAGTTGATCAGGCCAGGCGCCTCAAAGAGCTCGAGCGCGAGAATGCACGGTTGAAGAAGCTCGTGGCCGAACAGGCGCTCGATATCGAGATCCTCAAGGAGGCCAACTCGGGAAACTTTTAAGTCCAGCTCGGAGACGACAGGCAGTCGAGAATGTATGCTTCGAGCTGGGCATTTCGGAGCGACGAACGTGCAAGGTATTGGGACTGAGGTGGTCTGGATTGTCTAGACAGAAAACTGCCTTCTTTAAGGTGGACCACCAGCTCTTTCCGGAGGCTGCAACGGAGCGGAGGGCGTAGCCCGAAGCACAGTTGCAGCCTCATCGCGACTTCATCATACCGCCACGGCCGGTATCGCCCGGCCATCCCAATACACCTCGGACGGTGTCTTACCGCCCAGACTCGAATGTTCCTTTTCGTCGTTGTAAAAAGAAAAATATGCATCTAGACTCTCCCGTGCCGCAAAAACGTGGGAGTAGTCCTTCAAATACACCTCCTGGTACTTCACCGTCCGCCATAGCCGCTCGATCATGATATTGTCGAATACCCGCCCTCTTCCGGTCATGCTGATGACCACTCCGCAATCGAGCAGCGGTTTCGTGAATTCCTCGGATGTAAACTGGCTACCCTGGTCGCTGTTCATTATCTCTGGTATCGACACCTCCAGAGCCGCCTCCAACGCCGTGACGCAAAAGCCCGCCTCCAGCGACAACGACAACTCCCACGACAGCACGTACCGGCTGAACCAATCCATCACCGCCACCAGGTACGCAAAGCTCCGTCGTAAACGAATAAATGTGATATCAACACACCACACCTGGTCGGGGCGTACAATATCGAGATTACGCAACCGGTATGGATAGACCTTGTGCTCCTTGTTTCGAACGCTCAGACGCTTCCTCGGATAAACCGCCTCGATGCCCATGATCCTCATCAACCGCCGAACCCGATCCCGGCACACCCGGTGACCTTTTTTCTTCAGGTAGTTTCGTAGCAACCGCGAGCCGTAGAACGGGTGACGAGTGTATTCCTCGTCGATCAATCGCATGAGCAGCAAATCTGCCTCGCTTACCGGGTGCGGATCGTAATAATACGCCGCCCTGGACAGACTCAAGAGTTCGCATTGGCGCTTTATGGATATGTCCCCGCAGGCGGGCTCTACTGCCATCCGTTTCTCCTTAATCGTTAAACAACTCAGATTTTTTTTTGAGCCAGTCGAGTTCCACTTTGAGCCGGCCAATCTCCTCGTACAGCTTCGCCTTTTCATCTTCGTTGTCTCTGGCTTTTCGCCGACGTTTGTCGGAGAATACGTCCTCCATCCCCGCGAGCAGCGTCTTCTTCCATTGCCGAATCTGGTTTGGATGCACTTCGTATTTCGAGGCAAGCTCTGAAAGACTCCGTTCGCCCTTGATCGCCTCCAGGGCAACCCGGGCTTTGAAACTCGCCGAGTAGCTCTTGCGCATGGATTTGCCTCCTGTCTGCTCCTGATTCTAACGGCAAATCCACCTTATTGCCCTGTCTAAAAATCCCAGACCATTATAGACAACCGAGAAGCACGCAGCGGCATGAGCCATATATCGCAGATGATGAACCATTCCTTGTGAAACGAATCGTAGAGCTTGCAAGCGAGTATGGAAGATATGGATACCGAAGAATAACGGCACTCTTGAAACGTGAAGGATGGCATGTGAATCACAAGCGAGTAGAACGAATATGGCGAAGGGAAGGGTTGAAGGTGCCCAAGAGGCAGCCAAAGCGAGGGAGGCTCTGGCTCAGTGATGGATCCTGCATCAGACGAAGAGCCGAGTATCCAAATCATGTCTGGTCGTACGATTTTGTAATGGATCGCACACACAATGGGAGAGCTCTCAAGATGCTTACGATCGTGGATGAATATACGAGAGAATGTCTATCGATTGATGTTGATCGGAGCCTGACATCTATATCGGTTCTCGAGCGATTGGCGGATTTATTTATCGAGCGAGGCGCTCCAGAGCACATTCGTTCAGACAACGGTCCGGAATTCACGGCCGAGAAAGTACGGGGATGGCTCAGGCGCGTTGATGTACAAACGCTCTTCATCGAACCAGGCAGCCCTTGGGAAAATGGATATGTTGAATCGTTTAACGGCAAGCTCAGAGATGAATTGTTGAACAGGGAGATTTTTTATACGCTCACGGAGGCCCAAGTGCTCGTTGAACGGTGGCGCCGAGACTACAACTGGCACCGGCCTCATAGCTCGTTGGGATACCGGCCTCCGGCTCCAGAAGCCATTGAACCGGTACAGGTTATGACAGTGGGAGATGTTCCGAGGATTTTGCCGAGACTAACTTAAAAAGTGGTACAATTACTGGGGGCAGGCCACTCATTGGACTCTCATAACAAAGGGCTAGGGGACACTTAGATACCCACATCTGCCGTATGCTAAACGAGTTGATCCTGTACAGCTGGTGCGCACTCGGCTATAATAAGATCTTCTCCGGGAACCGCACCTTTTGTCTTACTCACCACATTGCTAACCTGCTGGAGGGTAAAATGATCGGCCGGACCATATGCCACTACAAGATCCTCGAAAAGCTCGG
>CAYUIL010000240.1:0-3225 GCA_964444715.1 uncultured Pirellulales bacterium
GCTTCAACCTGAGCTACGGCTGCAACTTCGCTCGGCGTGCTTATTCCCTTGAATATCTTTATTTTGCCATCCTCCATAAGGGTTCTCATACCGCTGGCGATACAGGCCTTTCGCAGCTCGACTGTGGGGGCCTTTGAGAATGCCAGCTCTCTTATTTCGTTATTAAGTTCAACCATTTCAAATATGGCCAAACGCCCCTTGTACCCGATACCCTGGCACTGGCTGCACCCTTCGCCTTTGTAGATGGGTTGCTTCTCGAGGTCTTCGGGCGTTATATTGAGCAGCCGGAGGTAATGGGGGTCAGGGTCTCTATCGACGGTTTTACAGTTCTTGCATATTACACGCACCAGCCGCTGAGCCATAATGGCCTGAATGGAGCTTGCGACAAGGAACGGTTTAACGCCCATATCTATCAAACGGGTTATGGCACTGGGGGCGTCATTGGTGTGAAGTGTGCTAAAGACAAGGTGGCCTGTAAGGGCGGCCTGAATAGCAACGTCGGCGACGATGCCATCACGGATTTCACCGACGAGGATTATATTGGGCGCCTGGCGAAGCATCGCACGGAGAATTTTGTCAAAGGTAAGTCCGATGTCCTCCTTGACCTGGACCTGATTCATTCCCGTGAAGCTGTACTCGATGGGGTCTTCGGCAGTGATGATTTTCTTGTCGGGCTTGTTAAGCTCCTGCAGAGCGGCGTAAAGGGTGGTCGTCTTGCCGCTGCCGGTGGGGCCTGTTACGAGGAAGATGCCGTTTGGTCTTCTTATGATACGCTGGAAGCGGTCGTAATCATCGGCTTCAAAGCCAAGCGCCTTAATACCGATGTTGACGGCGTCGGGGCGAAGAACACGCAGAACAACGCTTTCGCCGTGGCTGCCAGGCAGTGCAGAAACGCGGAAGTCAATGTCCTGGTTGCCGATGGTGCGTTTGATACGCCCGTCCTGCGGGACGCGTTTTTCGGCGATGTTCATACCGGAGAGGATTTTGAGACGGGTCATAAGGGGCGCCTGCATATTTTTGGGTATGGTATCTTTTTCGAAGCAGACACCGTCGAGACGGTATCTGACTCGCACCCTGTCAGCCATTGGTTCGACGTGTATGTCGCTGGCGCGCATATTGACGGCAGTATCGATGATGAGGTTGACCAGACGAACAACGGGGCCGTCATCGTGGCCGGCGACCTGGCCGGCCTTGAGGACCTCGGCCTGAATTTCGTGGCCTGCCTCGGCAAGCTCGGCAGCAGTCGCGTCGATGCTGTGTCTTAACCTGTCGCTTTCCTCGGACCCCGCTTGTTCGAGCGTATCGGTGATGAAAGAACGGACCCTCGAAGGGCTGGCAATATAGCAATCGAGGTCCTTGTTGGTGCGGAACCTGACGGCATCCATTGCATCGAGGTCCATCGGGTCCGTGATGACTAATTTCAGCCGGCCGTTATCCACACCTATGGGCAGGACGCTGTGCTTCTTGATAAGGTCTTCAGGTATAAGCTTTAGGGCGTCGGGGGGCACTGGGGTAGTGTCGAGGTTTATGTACTTCAGGCCGAATTGTTTGGCGATGGCTTTTGCCAGGGTTTCTTCATCTATGAGGCCCTTTTCGAGCAGGACCTGCCCGAGGCGTTTGTGGTTTGCCTGGGCGGCCTTGATAGAGTCGATAAGGACCTGCTTTTCTACCAGGCCCGCCTTGAACAGTATTTCCCCCAAATGTCGTCTTGCCGTCTTAGCCATATACGCCCGCTTATTATGCAGTTTACAGTATTTTCATTATAACACTTAAGCGGCAACAAGTCAATCTTTCAATGCCAAACGAAGCATATTCAGTGCCGTCAACGCCGCTCGATGCCTGATTATATCTCTTGTATGTGAAAAAAGGAATCGTTTGGTTTGACAGTTATTATCGGAACTTACGCTGATATATACAAGCCCCACGGGTTTTTGTTCGGTGCCGCCGGCGGGGCCTGCGATACCCGTTATGGCGATTGCGAAATCAGACAGGGCCTTTTGCCTTGCAGCCATCGCCATAGCCGAGGCGACCTGCTCGCTGACTGCTCCATTTTTTTCGATAAGCTGAGGTGGAACGCCTAACTGTTCGGTCTTGGCGTTATTGCTGTAGGTTATCCAGCCATGAGTGAAGTATGCACTTGAGCCGGGGATATCGGTAAGGAGCTTGGCGACAAGGCCGCCCGTGCAGGATTCGGCGACGGCTATGGTCTTGTGCTTTTGGGCCAACAGCCCCCCTACCACTTCCGGCAAGGTCTGGTCATCGATGCCAAAAACGAGGTCGCCGAGAAGCGACTTTAAATGCTCGATATCTTTTTGGGCCAACTGTTCGGCTTGCTGTTTTGTTTTTGCGTCGGCGACGACGTGAAGAGTGATGACGCCTGAATCAACGGTTGAATTGATAAGGGGGTTCCTTTGACGGCTCATTAGATTACCTAACTTCTCCGCGATTGCCGACTCGCCGGCACCGAAACACCTGACTTTTCTGATGACGACAAACCTGCCACCCCCCTTCTTCGCTTCGCTACGAAGGGCAGGCCCCTGCCGTTTGAGACGTGGCAGAATTGACGTTTCAAACATTTGTTTCATTTCGGCGGGCACGCCGGGCAAGGCAAACAGAAGCTTTTGCTCAATCGTGGCGAATATACCCGATGCGGTGCCGATAGGATTTTCGATTGGCTGTGCGCCGGCTGGGATATGGGCCTGAATTGCGTTTTTCTCCGGCATAGGCAGGCCTCTTTTGGTGAAGAATTGGCGAATTGTTTCCAGCAAGGTCGAATCGAGCTGTAATTTGGCGTCGAGCAATTCGGCGAATGCCTGGCGGGTGAGGTCGTCATCGGTCGGCCCGAGGCCGCCCGTTGCGATGACAATATCGGCGTCGTCGGCTGCGCGTTTGAGAGCGCGGACGATTTGGCCGACGTCGTCGCCGACGGTGTAAACGCTGACGACGGGGAGACCGATTGAGAGCAACTGCGAGCAGAGGTATGGCGTATTTGTGTCGGCCGTATGGCCGATGAGAAGCTCGTTGCCAATACTGACTATGCTCGCGGTTGACATATTACATTTGAATCATTGCTTTGATGACGCCATCGCGGTAGTCGGCAACCAAATCAAAGGCGTCTTTGGCCTGTTCTAAATTGAATCGGTGCGTGACGAAAGAATCGATTTTTGCTCTGCCTTCAGCAACCAGTCCCATCGCAAGTTCGGTCGTGCGGTTCTGCCTGCGGAC
>CAYUIL010000241.1:0-3214 GCA_964444715.1 uncultured Pirellulales bacterium
GGCGGGCTGCAATAGCTGCCGTAATACCGGCTACCACGGGCGAAGGGGCGTTTTTGAAATACTGCCCGTTAGTCCGCAGATTCGCAGGATGATAACCGACGGCCGCAGCGACGGCGAAATCAAGCAGCAGGCGATGCAAGAGGGTATGAGGACGCTGACCAAAAGTGCGATTGACGAAGTGCTCCGAGGTAATACAACCATTGAGGAGTTGATGCGAGTCGTGGATTTGAGGGTTGATTAATGGCTGTTTATACATACGTGGCGAAAGACGAAAAAGGCGTGACCGTTTCCGGCACGTACACGGATGTGGACAGCACCTCTTCGCTTCGCAGCGAGCTGGATAAGATGGGGTACGTCCTGGTCAGGGCCAAGCGTGGCAGGCAAACCCGCAAGAACCCTCGCAGACTGGGCAGGGTAAAACAGTCGGAGGTCGCGACGTTCGCATACAAATTTGCAGGGATGTACTCAGCGGGACTTCCAATCCTCAGATGCCTTGAGACCTTGGAGCAACAGGCAGACAAGCCGGCCTTCAAGAACATAATCGTGGACGTGCGGGAGAACGTGGCGACCGGTTTGAGTCTGAGAGCCGCGTTCGCCAGGCACAAAGGCGTGTTCTCTGATTTTTTCCTCGGAATGGTCGAGGCGGGAGAGGTGGGGGGCAAGCTTGACGAGACACTTGAAATGACCGCGGTTTATCTCGAAAAGCAGGTGCGTCTGAAAGAGAGGGTCAAGTCGGCCTTTGCATATCCGGTGCTCGTTACGATTATGTGCCTGGTGGTGATTACCGTCCTCCTTGCTTTTGTTATTCCGGTTTTTGCGAAGCTTTACGCGCAAGTCCACGCGCCGATGCCGGGTCCGACGTTAGTGCTTATAGCGTTAAGCTCTTTCGTGAGGCATTGGTGGTGGGCGATGATTATTGTCGTGGGAGGATTAGTGTCTGCGGCTCGAAAATTGTCGCGCAATGCGCTATTCAGGGCGAGGTGGGACAATTTCAAACTCAATATGCCGGTCTTTGGGAAGCTTAACCGGATGCTGGTTGCGTCGCACTTTACGCGGACATTTGCAATGCTTGTCTCGGTTGGTGTGTCGGTGATAAAGTCACTGGAAATGGCGAGCTTGGTCGCCCACAACCGCAGAGTCAACGAGATTACTGCGGAGTTACGGAAGGCGATACAGGCAGGTGCTCCGATGGCGGCCTCGTTAAAAAAGTATGACATTTTCCCGCCTGTAATCGTGCAGATGGCCTCTTCAGGCGAAGAGGTTGGTATGCTGCCTGAGATGCTCGCCAAAGGAGCGGACCTTTTAGACAAGGACATTGAGCGGGTAATAAGCGCCTTGCTTGTGAAATTAGAGCCGGCTTTAACGGTTATGATGGGTCTAATCGTCGGGCTTATTCTTATGGGCGCGTACTTGCCGATGTTTGACTATATGGGCCATTTGAAATAACGATTACGGATTGCCCGCTTAGATATGTGGATGCGAGGTCCCATAATCGGCATTTGGTCGGGTGGCAGGGAACCATTAGTCTTTGCTGGTGTGGTTTTTTGTCAGGATTTTTGGTTAAGTCTCTAATGTTTTCTGTCGAGTATTGGGTTTGTTGAGCCGAGTTTGTGTGCTTAATTAAAAATTAAAGGAGATGAAAAATGCGGAGCAGAAAGGGTTTAACATTAATTGAACTTTTGATTGTGGTCATCATTCTCGGTGCGTTGGCGGCGATTGCGATTCCAAGAATCACCAGCAGTGCCACCACGGCCAAGAGCAACGCGTGCAAGACCAACATTGATACACTCAATACAGCCATAGAGATGTACCACATGGACAGTAACACCGGTGCCTGGCCAAGTACTTTGAGCGATCTCACCACTTACTTTCCGGATGGAGATCCGTGTTGTCCATTTGGGACTGCGTACACCATAGACGGGACAGCTCATAGGATTGACGCTAGTACCCACAATCATTAATAGCAATCCGGGACGAGTTGTCGTCTGGCTCGGTTCTCTAAAGGCAGATTATCTGGGATGGCCGCGAACAACCGGCGGCCATCCCGTTTAATTGTATGGGCGGGCTTTTACTATGACAGGACGAAGGACAGCATATAGTCTTGCCGAGATGATAGTAGTGGTCCTGATTATAGGGGCATTGGCGTTTATCGCGGTGCCTCGGCTTAATTTAGCGGCCCTTTATCACAAACAGGCCCACATAGTCGCCAAAACAATCGTTACCGACCTTCGTCGCACACGCACGCTGGCGATTTCCAACGCAGCGACCAATGCAACGGGATTTACTCTGAGCATTAGCGGCTCGGTTTACCAGATAGTCAATGACTCGAATGGCGCAACAGTGGATTCACAGGCGATAGATTCACATATAACCTGTGGGGGCGGCACTGTATTTAGCTTTGGACCTTTGGGAAATCTGCGGGCCAGCAGCACTCCGCTTACCGTCTCTGATAAAAATGGGGAGAGGACCTACACAATCACAATCACACCGGGCACTGGAATGGTGAAATGTTCGAACTAAGGCAACAGAATGCAGAACGCCCGGCTTCGCCGAAGGGCTGCGCCGGGGCGAGCAGAATGCCCGGCTTCGCCGAAGGGCTACGCCGGGGCGAGCAGAACGCCCGGCTTTGCCAAAGGGCTACACCGGGGCGGGCAGAGCGCAGAACGCACGACGCTCGGCGACGCAGAGGGCTTAGCATCATCGAGGTTGCAATGGCCTCGGTCTTACTGATTGTGGCGATGGTTCCGATACTCAGGTCCCTGACAAAGGCCAATATGTTTGCGTCGGAGATTGAGAGAAAGACGCAAAGCTTGGTTCTCGCCCAGGGCAAACTCGATGAGATAAAGGCCCGGTCCATCTACCATTACTCCGACTCAATTGTGCCAAGCGGTTCATTCCCTGGTGTCTCGTATTTGTGGAACGTTGAAGACACAGGCCCTGGTTCGGACTTGCGAACGATAACCGTCCATGTCGGCTACGATGACAACGGCAACAGCACACTTTCATCCGACGAGGTCGAAGTTACCCTGGCCACATACGTCGCCAGGAGGTGGTAAGCTTATGGGACGTCTCCTGTAAGCGTCGAAATTCTATTACTTTGTCTCTTCGACTGTCTTATAAAAAATGCCCTTCTGTTGCTGCTACACCGGGTTTCCCGCCTTTTTTTCACTTGCGTCTTTCACGTCCGACAATCCCCCTTGCGGCAAACGCCGAC
>CAYUIL010000242.1:0-3202 GCA_964444715.1 uncultured Pirellulales bacterium
TATTACGGAATTGTACCTCATTGCCGTGGTCCTGCAGACATATTCCGCCGGGCTCACTTACGTTATTGTCCAGTGCCAGGGTCGTCGGCCTTGGAACTACCAGGTTATCGTGAATTGTTACGCCGTTATGAACGACACTCACCTGTGCGTCGCTGACTTTCTTGCCTGCTGCATCAAACCGCGGCGCCTGGAAAGTAATATCATAAGTCTGCCACTGCAAAGGTGGTGCGCACATATTCACCAGCGGCGTACCAATCTCATAAACACCCCCGCACTCATTGTGCCGTGCTTTAAGGCCGTAACTATCAAGTATCTGCACCTCGTACCGTCCCTGTAGATATACACCGCTGTTACCTCGCGACTGACCACGTGCCGCAGGCATAAACGACGTGCGAAACTCTAGGTGCAGCTTGAAATCTTTGAACTTTCTTTTTGTTACTATAGAACCGGCCCCCGACACGACCTGCATCGTTCCATCAACGAGCTTCCATCGCACTTTATCTGTTTGTACCTTGTTCAGGTTAACCTCTTTCCACTGCACATCTTTTGCATTCGGCTTTTCCGGCTCAAAGGCCACATCAAAGAGCGCCTTAAAATTTTTGCCTTGTTCCTGATAAGGACCAGCTATCCTCCAAAACGTCAAGAATCCGCCGTTCCTGTTGTAGTACGTGTCAGTTCCAGTGTCACTGGACGCGATTGAGACCGATTCTCTGACTCCCTTAAGTAAATTTCCATCCTTGTCCACTAGGCACACACACGCCTCCCAGCCTCCGCCGCCGTTGGTGACTTTCAGCAGAAGGTCATTCCACTCTGCTTTAAGCGTTACCTGTTCCGCGTCCTCTCCTGGTTTCAATGGACGCCCGATATTTTTTTCATGCACCAGCTCACCATTGAGCCACACCTTCACACCATCATCACTACCCAGCTCAAGCACTGCCTGCCGCTTTTTATCAGCCCAAACTCTGCACCGCAGATATGCCGCAGCGTTATCATGGCCACCTACAAACTCGGCAATACCAATACGCCCGACAAATGTCCCGACATGCTCCCACTGGTCAAAGTTCGTGCCGTCAAACAGAACTATCGCCCCGGCCGGCGGCTTCGCTCCGAGTGTAGGCGAAACACGATAAACCTTTTCCAAAGCAAAATCAACCGAGACGTATTTGCCTTCGTTGTTATTTCCTTTCATTGTACCGGTCAGTTTGCCATCCTTGATAGCTGCCTGTATGTCGGACTCAGAGCCTTCGCGCTTAACACGGCCTGCAAATCGTACTTCTGCATCCTCACGTTGGCCTTCGAGTTTAGCTATGGGCGGTGCCTTTGTGTCGAACTGATTAAGAAGAATCAGGCGATATTTTCCTTTGCCCAAAGCTATGACTTGCGCTGCCAAAGATTCCGAGCCGGTCCCCGTTCCTTCAGCCATCGTCCAGCTACCCTGCCAGTCACCCATAAACGCATCTGCACCGTCAATCGCCTTTTTGGTCTCCTGAACAAATTTGCCTTGTTCAGAACTTGCAGACACCGCTTCGCCGAAGGCAGGCGAATACAAGATAGAAGACAAAAACAAAATCGATGTTATTGCAACAACTATGTAACTTTTATTAGAAAAACAATAATTGCCGTTTTCCTGCCTTAATTGGTTCACCATAGCTTTTTAATTCTCCTTTTCAGTCAATCTTTTTTAGTATTTTCTGCGCCTCCTCGCGTACCGAATCACTTTTTGTGTTTTGGACAACTTTCTGCAGCACAGCTTTTACCTCTTGAGTGTGACTTCTGTGTATAGCTCCGGCGATTTTTACCACCGATAATTCCGCTTCCTGCTGAAGAGTCGTATCCTCTAAATATTCAGCAGCCATTTGCAGTGCATCAGGAGATTTGACGTCGGCCAGGCCTGACAGCACCTGCCTTTTTAACGTCGCATCCGGTGCCAGGGTCATCGCCTGCTTATACAGATTAACCGTCTCTTCCGCCGGCCGGTCGCTTTCAAGGCCAATTAGGCGTATAAAACCACGCAGGGCCAGAATCCGATGTACGTTATTATCAGAATTCTCCGCTACATCCTGCAGGTCGGTCAGCGGCACCGGGCTCGGCCATTCTGACAGGGCGCGAATAGCAGCATCCTGTATCTTGGCGTCCTCGTCTTTCAGAGATGTGCGAAGCACTCCTATGGAACTGTCATCTCCGATTTTACCGAGCACGCTCAGCAGAGAGCACCGGCCATCCACATCTTTAACCGAAGGCAGCGCAACTAATACCGCTTCTGCCTGCTTACTTTTGTCGCTGACCTTATGGGCCACTGCTGCTACAGTTTTTTCCGCCTCCTTGCGCTCGGATTCACTTTGCAGTTTTATTAAAATCTCTATTAGCTGCGGTAAATATTCGGGGCCCGCGACCTCCTTTAAGACCTTAAACGATTCCCGTCGAACCTTACTGTCCGAATCTTGACCGTCGTCAGACAAGTCCTGCGCGGCTTCCAACAAAGTTTTCGCACCTGCGCATATATTGCGCCCGCCTATACTGCGAATCAGCTCAATTTTTGTTCCGGCCTCTGCTTTTGGAATGCTCGCCAGAATTGCTTCATCAACCTCTGAGCCGCGCAGTCGATACAGACTCTCGCGTGCAGCTTTCTGCTGTTCACCCTTCGTTGATGCTTGCCCGCCGTGGCGGGCTGCAATCTGCGCCAAAAAGGTAACGCTCGAAGCATCTCCCAATTGGCCTAATGCCTTCAAGGCCGCAAGGCAAATAGATTCGTCTTTGGCGTTTGCTGCTTCAATAACCGCCGGCAAAGCCGCCCGGTCACCCCTCTCCGCCAGTGCTGCTAACAACTGCACCTGGCTCTTGGCAGGAAGATTCGCAAGTTCATCGGCCAGAGCTTTTGTCACCTGCTCCCCAGGCATCTCCTTCACCATCGATATGGCAGCTTCGTGCATCGCCTCATCTTTGCTCTTAAGGATGTCGATGACAATCTCGATGGCACTATCTTGTGCCTGCTCTGAGTCAGACGCCTGGGATACCATCGTACAGTTCATAAGCAAACACGCTAAAAGTAAACAGAATGTAAGCATGCCCTGGGTGACCTGTGGTGAGCGAAGTCGAACCAAGCCGAAGGGTGCTTTTGTATTTTTACACAGTTGACTCATTTTTTATCCTCTTTTGTTACAGTAATTATCCCACGCAGCGCCGCAGTACGAATTGGTGTCGG
>CAYUIL010000243.1:0-780 GCA_964444715.1 uncultured Pirellulales bacterium
AATGGAACTTCCGGGCAAATAATACGCCTATGCACCAAAACTGTCAAGCAAACGGCTGGCGATACTTTATGTATTGCGGCGGGGATGTTAAACTAATCAGCGATATGAGGCGCAAATGTCCAATGTGCCGAAAGGTCATCGATGAGTCCGTGCAGGAGTGCGGCCCACAGGGAAAGTTTTATCCTTTCTGCTCAGAACGTTGCAAGCTGATAGATTTGGGGCGGTGGTTGGACGGTGAGTACAGGATAACCACCGAACTTAAACCCAAAGACAAAGAGGGCGAAAACGCTGGACAATCGAGGATGGACGGTGGATAATAACAGGCAAGAGGTCAGCATCCATACGGGCGGCACCGCAGAGTAATCGTAGCTGTTTTGAAAGGCAGCATTATGGGCAGCGAAAATCAAGCGAGTCAGATTTTAGACGGCCTGCTGTTTCCGAAGATATTCCGGAGTTTCGGTATGGCCATTCAGCCGAGCAAGCTGATAATCGCGTTCTGGCTGATTGCGGCAATAGGGCTGGCCGGCTGGGTTATGGACCGTTCAAAGACCGTCGTAACAACGCCGGGGACAAACGGACGTGAAACGGAGCTGAATTTGTATATGACCGCCCCGGAGCGCGTCGAGTCATACATCGAAAAATACACGGACGCCGGAGAACACACGGGTGTGTTTTCGACGATGTGGGGTTTTGCGGTGGACAAATTCCACGGCGCTTTGCGAGAGTTATTCGCACTGAACCTGCCCGGCGTTTTGGGCAATGTCGTGGAATATCTGCAGG
>CAYUIL010000243.1:790-3162 GCA_964444715.1 uncultured Pirellulales bacterium
AGGCGGTGAAATGGGCGATAAAGCTCCACCCCATCTACTGTGTGATATTCGGCATCATAAAGCTTTGCCTGGTTTCGATTGCCGGTGGCGCAATATGCCGTATTGCGGCACTGCAGTTCGCGCGAGATGAGAAGCCGGGGATAACGGAAGCGCTTGCATTCAGCATAAAGAGGTTCGCCAGCTTTTTTACCACGCCTTTAGTGCCGGCGGCAATAATCATATTGGTCGGCGCGTGTATATTTTTCCTGGGCCTGATAGGCAATATTCCCCTTGGGCTTGGCGAACTGATAGTGGGAATTTCTATGCCGGTTGCGCTGGCCGGGGGGGCGGTTATAGCGGCTGTTCTATTAGGGACGATTGCGGGATTCAATCTGATGTTTCCGGCGGTCGCGTATGATGGTTCGGACGGTCTGGAGGCGGTCAGCAGGTCTTTCAACTATGTTTACGTCAGGCCCTGGCGTTTGGGTTTTTATACTGCGGCAGCCGCCATATATGGGGCAATTTGCTATGTTTTTGTGCGATTATTTGCCTTTTTGCTGTTGTGGTCGACTTACCGCTGGCTTCGGCTGGGGGTGTGGCTGGATAGCGCCCGTGGTCTATCGGACAAAGTAATGGCCATTTGGCCCGAGCCGAGCTTTTCGCAACTGGCCGCATACTCATGCGCTGCGGGCAACTGGTCCGAGTCCATCGCCGCATTTTTGGTATATCTATTCGTCCTTGTAATCGTCGGGCTGGTGGTTTCTTTCATAATCAGTTTTTACTTCTCCGCCAGCACCGTGATATATGCGATGATGCGCAACAGGGTGGATAACACGCCGTTAGAGGAGATTTACACCGAGCCGGAGGGAACACCGGCGCAGTCCAGCGAGGCCGAAGAGCCACCCACACAATAAAGGGGCAGGTTTCAGCAGCCGCCGACGTTGGCGGCGTTTGGCAAATCAATCCCGACCTGCCTCCCGCCGGGCAAAAATTACCGGCACACCCAGACCGAAAAGCAGGAGCGTGCAGGGTTCGGGATGTAGGTAATTACACTGTCCGAAGGACCGCGCCGACGGAGGAGGTCAGTTCGGCTAAAATAGCTTTCTCGAAGTTATCGACAGCTTCGTGAGTGAGGGTGCCGTCGGTGTCGCGGAATGACAACGACAAAGTTACGCTCTTTTTGCCTCCGGGTACGCCCTTGCCGCGGAATATATCCACAAACTGCAACTCCTCCAATTCAGCAGGGGCCTTTCTGTGGACGCCGGCTTCTATATCCGCCCAGGGGACATTCTCATTCACAACCAGCGACAGGTCTCGTCTTATGGCAGGAAACTTTGGCAGTGGTTTTGCTTTTGCAAGGACGGCCCGCAAATTCAACAGTTGTTCAAGGTCGAGTTCCGCTCCGCAGACGTCTGTGTTCTTGAAATCGAATTTGTCTAAGACCTGTTGCGATGCCATTCCAACTGTGCCAATTATCGCATTACCCGCGATGATTTTTGCGCCCGCCTGTGCCCAGCCAATTTCAAAAGGTTCAAAAGTAACAGCGGCATCCGCAGCGATACTTCTTAGTAACCCTTCGATGACGCCTCTGATGTCCCTGAAATCACTGTCGCAGGCGATTGCCAGCCGGGTCTTTTCAGCAGGTAATTTGCCTCTTTCCGCAGGGACGTATGTGTCGGCGATTTCAAAAATCCGGCAGGGGACGTTGCCGACGTTGTAATTGGACTTTATTACGCCAAACAAAGAAGGCAGCACGCTCTGCCTCAGTAAGTTTGTTCCTGTCCGCGTGATGTCCTTTACTGCCAGATGCTCTTTATGGTCCTGTGATGCAAATAGTTCAGCGGCGCCGGCGTCGATGAAGCTGATTGTAACGGTCTCGTAAAATCCGCAGCCGGTAAGGTATGCCCCTATTGCGTCGATTGTTTTCTGCCGGTTATCGGCCGGCGCAACTTCGATTGTTATTTTATTCTCTGCTGGTATCCTGCCGTAACCGTAAACGCGGGCGACTTCCTCAATCAGGTCCGCCTCGCGATAGATATCGTTTCGCCACGACGGCACAGCACATATTATCTGGTCGCCACTTCGCTTCGGCTGAAAGCCCAACTTAGCCAGAATCTTCATTACCTCAGCACTGGGCACTTCGATACCGAGGAGCTTTTTAAGCCGCCCCAGACGCAATGTTGCCTGCCTGGGCTTTTGCCTTCCGGGATAAACGTCGATGACTCCTTTGACTGCTTTGCCGCCGGCGACCTGGATTATCAGTTGTGCCGTTCGCCATGAGGCCCAGTCGATATTTTCGATATCGACAATCCTGCCGAATCGAAACGCGGCCTCCGAAGGTATCGCTAATTTGCGGGCCGTGGTCCGAACGCTGACCGGCTCAAAAAAGGCGT
>CAYUIL010000244.1:0-1470 GCA_964444715.1 uncultured Pirellulales bacterium
GTCGCCGCTGAACCCACCATATAAACCGACTCCGTTTACAAGATGGAAAGTAGCTGTGCGCTGGCTAGTTTCGTCTGTACATTTTGACGGAATGTACGTTCCCTGCGCCACCCATATCTCATCGCCCACATCAGCAACCTCCAGCGCGTCTTGCAGATACAAATAGGCCGTTTCCCAGCTTGACCCATTAGGGTCCTGCCCTGGCGCATTGCACTTAACGTAGATAACTCGGCCATCGCGTTCATATGCCCCTATATCAACATAGTTAGGCTCACCTATGCCGGTATTATTGGTTTCGTTGAAATCAACTCGCTCGACCCCGATTATATCAATCGCCGGCGCTACATTACCATCAGCTGCGTCGATGCACGGGCTGTTTGATATAAGTCGCAGGCCGTCGTCCCATGTGCCAAATATATTGTCACCGCGATTGGGGTCGCTTTAGTTCACAAGACAAGGGGCACTATCGATGTTGCCGCCGCCGTCGATGCCGAAATTCAGGTCCCAGCCGGCACCACTGCCACCACAGCCCTGTATATCGCTGTAATGAACAACACCTGCCAGTGCTCGAACCTCACCTTCGTTAAGTGCGCGATCGTAGATTCTAATATCATCAAGTGCCCCCTTAAAGTAGCTGCCTATCCCAGAGCCGACTAACCTTGCACCTATCCCCACGTTATTGTCAGCCGTGTTGGTCCCCGTCTCATAGGGGAAATTTCCGCTGCCTTTAAGCTTCCTGTTGAAGTAAACCTTCATATCCCTGTTATCATAGACGCAGGTAACGTGATACCAACTGCCCGCAGGGGCCGAGCCGGTCTGCGTATCTACGACCACGGAATGAGCTCCCGATTGACAAATTCCGAAAACGAACTTCTGATTAGCCGCATCCCAATATAATTCATACGTAAAAAGGTTGAGTTGCCCGCTCGTTTGCATTTTACATAAAATCTCACCGTTCCCGCTGGCAGAGGCCGGGTTGACCCACGCGCAAATTGAGAAGCTGTCGTTCTGGGTGAACCTTAATGAATCGTCATCCGGCACATCGACATAATCATTGACCCCATCGAAGCTCAATCCACCGTTAGCAATGCCGTTTGTCCAGTTTGGACCGTTGATGAGATTCCCATCATTGTCACCAACTGAGTCGTTTGCCTTATTGCCATCGGTTTCATCGAATTTCCACCAACTGACAAGGTTTGGATCGTTGGGGTCCAAGTCATTGTTGTCGTAATATATCTGTTCTATGGAGTATGCGGAGTTGCCCCATACAATGCAATTCTCAAGTCTGGCAGCAGAACCTAGGTTATAGATTGCCCCGCCATAACCATCAGAGCTGTTAGCGTCATTTCTGTTGATGGTGCAATTGGTTAACACAAGGGAAGAATCGCGGGCATACAAAGCCCCGCCGTTGGCATCGGAATTGTTTTTGCTGAAGACACAATTGGTGAACACAGCAGAAGAGTCAACTTC
>CAYUIL010000244.1:1480-3137 GCA_964444715.1 uncultured Pirellulales bacterium
GTACACAGCACCACCGTTATCGGCGTGGTTCTCAACGAAGAAACAATTGCTTATCCTTGGGGAAGAGTTGCTGTTCCACATCCCACCGCCGTTGTCGGTGCAATTGTTGTCTCTTATGACGCAGTTGCTGATGGTTGGGGAACCCCCATTGCAGTATATACCCCGGCTCCCGCCGGTGATAGTAAACCCTTTGATTACCGAATCGACGTCCTGCAATTTAATAACGCTGTAATTGGAATTACTGGCCTCAATGATTGTATCGGCAGTCACTCCCCAATTATTTGGGTCGGTGCTGGTTATGGTACAGGTTATACTGCCGAAATCGATATTCTCCGTATAGGTCCCTTTGTTAACGTCGACTATATTGTGGTCGTTGGCTTCGGCAATAGCATGGCTGATAGTGTAGAAGGCCGTCGTCCAGGATAGACCGCTATTGTCATCGCTGCCGTCCTGGTCCACATAGTAAGTCCGGGCCACATAAACAACGCAAGTGTCCGTATCCGTACAACCACAAGAATTCGTCACTCTCAATGTGGCCGTATACCGCCCGGGATTACTGTAAACATGCGTAGTTTTCCCGTCAAAATCACCACCGTTAGGTTCGCTGTACTCGTACGTCCCCTCGCCGTTAAAGTCCCATTCATACTTTGTGACATCGTAGCCGTTCCCGGTGGAGCCGCTTCCGTCAAGAAGCACATCCTGATCAGGTAACACATGCGCCGGTAACGCTTCCAGATTTGCCGTCGGCGGTGTACATGGTATACTAGGACATGCGTAACTGTACCTGGGGCTAAGTGTAAGCAGGCCAATTGACGATAAAATCACCGACATTGTAATCGTAGACACGTTTTTCGTCTTCATTTTTCCGTCCCTCATTTGGAATTGTGCTTATTCAGCCAAGTTTGGGCGGGCGCGGCAACTATACAGTTCGGATATCTCTGCAGGAGCTGCTCGTAAGCTGCCCGGATTTTGGTTTGCGCCCCGGATTCTGAAATAAGGCCTGAATCCTTCATTTTTTTGTAGTTATGACCGACCATAAACAGAGCATGCCAGGCATACTTATAATCAGGATAATTATCAGCCACTTTCTGAAAATGCCGCATAGACTCTTCGTATTTACCCAGTTTGTAGTAGCAATCACCCGCCCAGCAGCATATCTTCGGTATTTGAGAATTGGGTAATCCATTTATAACTCTGTCCCATATCTTGACGGCTCTTTCAAAACGGTCTCTGGCCTCTTCCTGAAGGCCGTTGCTTTCCTTCGCAAGCCCTTCCTTATAATGTTTCTCGCCTGCGACCATTATTACTCCTGGTAAATCCGGATTTCCGGCAAAATCTACAGCCAGTTTATCAAGTGCTTTCTCGACTCCATTGTGGTCTTGTAACATAAAAAGATACTTTACAACCGCCCAAGTAATACTTGACTTTGCTTTTTCCGCGTATGGGCTGTCAGGATAGTTCTGCATTATTTGCTGACAGAGTAGCTTTCCCTCATCTCGATTTAGCCATTCGTATTTTTCTGAAATCCAGAAAACCATCTCCGGCAAATCCGGATTGCCGTGGAAATCCTTCTCCAGCTTGCGTAATGCCGTATCAGCAGCCGCATAGCCCTTGGAATCAACAAGTGAAAACACCTCTATACTGCGAAGATAAAATC
>CAYUIL010000245.1:0-3119 GCA_964444715.1 uncultured Pirellulales bacterium
ACCTGAACGTATATGTGCTTGTTCGAGCGGAATACCGACAACCTCGGCCGCTCAGGTGTTCCACACACCGACTTACGCACGTGAAACTTGCGTCTTTGTGCAGCTCTTTGTATGTCCTTCCTGCTCATTCCTTACCAACCAAACCTCAATTATGCTGTCCCCGAAGTAAACGTCTTGCCGACCTTGTGCTTCACTACCTCGCCGGCGTAACGGATTCCCTTGCCCTTGTATGGTTCGGGAGGTCTTGCTTTTCGCACGTCCGCGGCAAATCGACCCAGCACGCATTTATCCGCCGACGACAGAGTAAACCTGGCCGGCGTTTCGTCGCCTCTGGTCGCCGCCACTTCTATCTTCAACTTAACGACCTGCGGTATCGCCATCTCCACCGGATGTGCAAAACCTACCTGCAGGACCAGTTTGCCGGCCTGCTCCTTGACGGTAGAGCCCGTCCCGTACACCTCGAGCTTCCTCTCGAAGCCCTTGCTCACCCCCTCCACCATATTCGCCAACAGCGCCCGAATCGTCCCGTGCAGCGCCTTATCCTCGCGAACTTCGGGGTGATTGTTCTCGACCACTATGCTTTGGCTATCGAGCCGGACTTGTATGCCCGAACGACAACCAACCTCTAAGCTGCCTAACGGGCCTGAAACCCTCACTTGCCGGCCCGTCTGCTCAACCTTCACGCCCGGAGGAATACCAATCGGTTTTTTGCCTATGCGACTCATCAACACACCGTACAGATTATTTCGCCGCCTATCTTCGCCTGCCGGCAGCTTTTGTCACTCATCAGCCCTTTACTCGTCGAGACCACAAGTATCCCCATCCCATTCATAACGCAGGGCAAATCTTCAACCGATGAGTAAACCCGCCGACCGGGCTTGCTTACCCTGGTGATTTGCTCTATGGCACCGCAGCCCGTCTGGTCGTATTTCAGCGTAACCCTCAATATTCCCTGCGTGGCGTCCTCTATCCGGTCGAAGTCCTCTATATAACCTTCCGTCTTCAAGACCGACGCAATCGCCATGCAGACCTTCGAGCATCTGATGTTCACCTGCCTGCTCTTTATCCGCACAGCATTGCGAATTCTCGTCAACATGTCCGCTATTGGGTCACTCAAGCTCATATTCGCTTCTCATATTTGGTCACCGGTTCAACCGGTATCTGGCGGTTTCTACCAACTCGCCTTTTTAACCCCAGGTATCTTGCCTTCGCTGGCCAGCTTTCTGAAGCAAAGCCGACAAACCTTGAACTTCCGATAAACAGCCCTGGCCCTGCCGCAAAGCTCGCAGCGAGTGTACTGCCTTACCCTGAACTTCTGTTTCTCCTTTACCTTGTTCTCAAGGGCCTTTGTAGACATAATTACCTGCTAAGTTAACGTATCCTACATTTAGTCCGATTCCGCCTGTCCCGCTTTTTCACCACTCTTCGGAATCCTGAACGGCATACCAAACAGCGCCAGCATCCTTCTGGCCTCGTCATTGCTTTTGGCCGTCGTTACAAACGTGATGTTCATACCCTGCTGAAACTCGACCTTCGCCGGGTTGATTTCCGGAAAAACCGTCTGCTCGCTCAGCCCCATCGAGTAGCTGCCTCTGCCGTCAAAACCGTTGGGATTAAGACCCCGAAAATCCCGCACCCGCGGTATCGCTAAGCTTATCAGCCGGTCCATAAACTCATACATCCGTTCCCCGCGGATGGTAACCTTCAAACCGGTCTCCTGCCCCGCGCGAACCTTGAAATTCGAGACGCTCTTCTTGGCCTTGCACGCCTGCGGCATCTGCCCGGTTATCATCGTAAGGTCGGCCTTGGCCAATTCGAGGAACTTCTTGTCCTGAACAGCTTTGCCCACGCCCATCGAGACGATTATCTTCTCCAAGCGCGGCACCGCCATCCGGTTCTTGTATCCGAACTCCTTTATCAGTTCTCCAACTACCTTCGACTTGTATAAATCCTTCAAACGAGCCATCGCTGATTACCGCCGTTTACTTCTTTTTAGGATGCCTCACATCGCTTATCTTTGTGCCGTCTTTGGCAACGCGCATCTTGGAGCCGTCCTTGCCAAGCTCATACCGCACCTTGCTGCCTTTGGATGTCTTGGGGTTAACCGGCAGAACGTTGCTTATATGAATCGGCTGCTCGATATTTATCCGTCCGCCGCCGGGATTCTTTTGCGAAGGCCGAACGTGCTTCTTGGCCAGATTTATCCCCTGAATAACTATCTTGTTTTCCTCCCGCAGCACGCGAAGCACCTTGCCCGTCGTCCCCTTGTAGTCGCCGGTTATTACCTGCACCATATCATCCTTTTTCACGTGCATCGCCATCTGCCGTATCCCGAAACCTTTACAACCGTCTGTCAAACCACCTCGCTGGCAAGCGAGATAATCTTCATATAATTCTTCTCACGAAGCTCGCGGGCAACCGCGCCAAAAATGCGAGTCCCTATCGGGTTACCCTCGCCGTCAATCATAACCGCCGCATTGGTGTCGAATCTCACATAGCTGCCGTCGGCACGCCTGACCGGCTGCTTCGTGCGGACGATAACGCACTTGTGCACCTTCTTGTTGTCAAGCTGGCAGGTGGGCAGCCACTTTTTTATCGCCACGCACACGATGTCCCCGATGCCGGCCACCGCCCGCGTGAACTTGCCGCGAGCGCCGCTCCTGCCCAGAACCCTGATGCACAACGCCAATTTTACGCCGGAGTTGTCAGCTATATTTATTATCGTCTCCTGTTGTATCATCGTCTGCTCTTCCTATTGTTGCGCCTGCTCCTCGGCCGCTTTTCTCACAACACGCACAAGGCACCAGCTCTTGGTCCTGCTGTACGGCCTGCACTCGCTAACTTCCACCACGTCGCCTACACCCGCCTCGTTACGCTCATCGTGAACAATCAGCCGCGTCTGCCTCCTCATAAACTTGCCGTACTTCGGATGCCTGTACATGTATTCTGTGGCGACCTTTATGCTCTTGTTGCCGCCTTTGCCAACCACCACCGCTTCCGTTGTCTTGACCTTGCTTTCCCGCATCCTTTTGTTTCCTTTCCGGCCCCGCTTTTGCTTCGCCGTGATAAGCTTGGCTCGTCAGGGCGTAGCGAAGCGAAGACCGAATCACCGGCCGCTA
>CAYUIL010000246.1:0-3107 GCA_964444715.1 uncultured Pirellulales bacterium
CTTCTGGGTAAGAAAAACCTTCGTGTCTTGGTGTCTTAGTGGTAAAATCCTGTTCCGAATGAAGGTCATAGTTGCGGAAAAATATGGTTTTTGCGCCGGCGTCAGAAACGCTATAAGCATCGCTGAAAAGATATTAGCGGAAAAAGGCCGGGTCTATAGCTTGGGGCCTATCATTCACAACCCCGACGTGGTCGAGCGATTGGCCAAAAAAGGTCTGGTTACCGTTGACAGCGTCGAACAGGTCCCGGCTGGGGCAACCGTCCTGATACGCTCGCACGGTGCGGCCTCTGAAGAGATAGCTCATCTGAAGCAGAAGAACGCCGAAATTGTTGACGCAACCTGTGTGTTAGTCAAGAGGGTTCAGCAAATCGCGGCCCAGATGGAAGGGCAGGGGTTCAAGGTGGTAATAGTGGGCGACCAGAACCATCCCGAGGTTCGGGCGGTGGTCGGCTGCACAAAGGGGGCGGTGGTGGTCGGAAGTGAGTCGGACATAAAAAATATCGGCGATAATGGCCGGCTGGGGATTGTTTGCCAGACGACACAGAGTCCCGAATTCTTCGGCCAGATGCTGTCTGCCATAGCCGGGGCGGGTTTTGTCGAGATGAAGGTAATCGATACCCTGTGCAAGGAAGCGATAAAAAGGCAGCAGGCGGCCGTTGAATTGTGCCGGAAAGTCGATATAATGTTCGTTTTAGGGGGGTTGGAAAGCGCTAATACCAGAAAACTGGCCGAACTTTGCAAAAAATACAATAATAGAACGTTTCATTTGCAAAACTGGGACGAATTTGATATAAAACAGGTTTTCGGCTGTCGAACCGCAGGTGTTACAGCAGGGGCCTCAACACCTCAGTGGATAATAGATGAATTCGTAAAGAATCTGGCGGCCATCGAAGCGGGCGCAACCGAATAGACGAAAGGCGAGTAGTTAAGCATTTGCTGCGTGGGCAAATGCGTTTTTTGCAAATTATTAACCTTTTTAAGCCGGGCGATGTCGCACGGCGGCTTGTCGGCGTAAATGTGGGGCGCTGGCTCGCGTCAAACAAGACTCCACAGAGGAAAATCAGGTTTATGGTAGATAGAAACATAATTCACAAGCTGGGTTTGTCGTCCGAACAGATAGACCAGCAGGTTGGCGAAATGTTCGGCGAAAAGGAAAACGAGCTGTTCCAGGATGTTCTGCAGACGAAGGTGGACTCGCACCTTCCCGGCACAATCCTCAAGGGCAAAATCGTAACCCAAATCGGCAGCGACGTGATTGTCGAAGTGGGCCTCAAAAGCGAAGGTGTTGTGGATGCGGCCGAATTCGAGGGCCCGGCGGAAATAGAACCGGGCAGAGAAATAGAGGTGCTGCTCGAAGAAACCGACTCCGAAAGCGGACTTATTCTGCTGAGCAAGCACAAAGCCGACAGAATCAGGGGCTGGGAGACCATCGTCGAAACCAAGAAGGAGGGAGACGTTGTTAAAGGCAAGGTAATCAGGCGCATCAAGGGGGGGTTACTGGTGGATATCGGGGTTCCGGTCTTTCTGCCGGCTTCACAAGTGGATATCAGAAGGCCCGGCGACATCAGCAGGTTCATCGGTAAGGAGGTCGAGTGCATAATCCTCAAAATCGATGTCGATGGCCATAATATCGTCATCTCGCGGCGCAAACTTATTGAGGAGGAGCGCCGCATGAGCAAGGAGAAAATCCTCTCGGAAATCGAGGTTGGGCAGCGTCGCAAGGGCATTGTCAAGAACATCGCCGATTTTGGTGTGTTTGTGGACCTGGGCGGCGTCGATGGATTGCTGCACATCTCCGACCTGAGCTGGGGACGCGTCAGTCATCCTTCCGAGGTGGTCCGGCTCGATGACGAAATCGAGTGTGTCGTCATAAACGTCGACAAGGCAAACGAAAAGATTTCGCTTGGCTTGAAGCAGAAAGCCCCAAGTCCGTGGGAGAAAGTCGAGGAGAAGTATCCTATCGGGACGAGGGTGAAGGGAAAAGTTGTCAATATTATGAATTACGGCGTGTTTGTCCGGCTTGAGGACGGCGTCGAAGGGCTTGTCCATATAAGCGAAATGAGCTGGACCAAACGGCTTAATCACCCGAGCGAGATGAGCAATCTCGGCGACGAGATTGAGGTTATGGTTCTGAATGTCAACAGGGACAAACAGGAGATTTCGCTTGGACTGAAGCAGACGGAGACCAACCCCTGGTCGGTTGCCGCACAAAAGTATCCTCCGGGGACAATCGTTACGGCCATCGTGCGCGGCGTTACCAATTACGGTGCCTTTGTCGAGGTGGAGGAAGGCATCGACGGTATGATACACATCTCGGACCTTAGCTGGACGAGGAAATACAGCCATCCGAATGAGGCCCTGCAAAAGGGGGACAAGGTCAAGTGCGTGGTTCTCGATATCGACCCCGACAAGCAGCGCGTTTCGTTAGGCGTCAAACAGTTGAGCGAGGACCCGTGGGTTCGCGCGATTCCGGAGAAGTATATCCCCGGCCACATTGTCAAAGGCAAGGTAACAAAACTGACCAACTTCGGCGCCTTCGTCCAGCTTGAGTCGGACCTGGAGGGGCTGTTGCATATTTCGGAGCTCTCGGACCAGAAAATCAAAAGACCTCAGGACGTGGTCAAGGTCGGCGACGAGCTTGAGGTGAAGATATTAAAGGTGGATAGCGATTCCCGGAAAATCGGCTTGAGTTTGCGCAGGGCGCAGTGGGCGGCGGAAGAGCACGCCAGCGAGTCCGGCCCCTCGACTATGCTCCCCTCGACCGAGCTCGGGACAGGCGAGTCAGACCATCAGGCAGCGGGCAGCAAGGCGGTTGATGCGGAGGTCGAAGAGCCAAAGGTTCAGGCCGTCGACCCATCCGAGCAGGAGCCGATTCCTGAGCAGCCGGATAGCCCTGTTGATGAGCAATCGGTTGTGCCGGATGGGGCTGCTTCGGACCAAGGCGAGCCGGCCCAGGAAAGTCCGGATATTGCCGGTTAGTAACGGTCAGTGATACCGATAATATGACCTGTAACAAGGGGTCAGGGCATTTTGAGAAATACCCTGGCCCCTTTTTCTCTTACCTAAACCGCGGGGCGATCTCGGCCGATACCTACGTCAGCAGTAAA